>JBJHDE010000001.1:0-13284 GCA_050486385.1 Planctomycetales bacterium
GAATCACCCCGCGGGTCACGCCCAGCAGCACGGTCTCGGCGGGCGGGGTCTTCACCACTCCGTCGGCCACCAGAAACACATTGCTGCTGGTGCCTTCGGTGATTTGCCCCGAGGGATCGACCAGCACGGCCTGGCAGCCAGGGTGTTCGGCCTCGATTTCCAATTCGGCCAGCTTGTAGTGCAGGCGACCGCGGGTCTTGATGTGGGTGGGTAGCAACTCCGGCGGAATGGCTCGCTGGCGGGGGACCACCAGATCCACGCCCGTGGTGTACTTCTCGGCCATGCGGGCCAGGCGTGCGGCGATGGGGAAGCAGCTTACCACGACGGTGGGTCGGCGTTCGGAGGGCGGGTAGACCTCGGCAAACACCCCGACGGGCCCACGTGAGACATTGTGGATGATCTGCCAATCCATCTCGGACGACTCGGTCGGCAGGTTCCGGGCCAGGGTTTCGCGGGTGATTTTGGCCAGGGCCTCGCGATCGACGCCGGGCTCGATCCGCAGGGCCTTGAGGCTGCCGAACAGGCGGTCGAGGTGCTCGGTCAGGCGAAACGGTTTCTGGCGGAAGGTCCGAGTGACCTCGAAGGCCATATCGCCAATCTGCAAGGCGGAGTCGTACAGGGGGATCCGGGCCTCGGCCTCGGGGACGAAGGTTCCGTTCAGCCAGACCTCGCGGCGACTCATCGTGAAACACTCTTTCGAATCGGGGGGTAGCACCTGGGACGCGGAGGCCCGCCTCCGTCGATGGCTCGCCGGGGATTGTGGATTCCACCGAGTCTGCCCCCAACCTTCCATTCTTGCCAGTGGCCCCGCGTTCAGCCAAACGGAGCCGAAAGGAACACTCATGTCGCGGACCATTCTTGTGGGAGTGCTGGCGGTGGGGCTATTGGCCTGGGGCCAACAGTGCCCCGGGGCCGAGCCACCGCGGACCCTGAGTCAAGTGCTGCCAGCCGAACAGGAGATTTCCCTGAGTATCCGCCAGCTCAACCGCCTGCAAACCGAGGGCGAACGGCTGCTGGCCGAGCAGAAGTTGGATTCCTCGTTCACCCTGGCCCAAATTGCGTCTTTGGCGCTGGAGTACTTGGGGATTGGTCGGCTGGTCGATCGGGACGAACCCATTGTGGTGGTCGTGCCAAGCGCGCGGCAGCTCGGATTGGACGAGGGCGAGAAGGACTGGGGCTGGTTCAACAACGTGGTGACGCGGTTCCAGCGGCGGCAGACCTTGGAGGAGTTGGCCCCTCTGTTGGAGAGGCCGGCCGATCACCCAGTCATCGGACGACCGACCCGGGTGGGCGAGCGATTCCTGCTGCCTGGCGAGCACGCGGCGATGTGGCTCAGTCGCAATCAGCAGGTTCTGCGTCCGTTGTCCCAGGCGGCCCCCTTGGCCGATCGGGTGGCACCGGCCGTGGCCGCCCGGATCGATCGGGCCGACATCATGCTGGCGGTGGGCGGCGAGGAGTTTCGCGAGGGCTGGCAGACCCACGGGTGGGAACCATTGCTCCGCATTCAGAATGGTCCAGGTGACGACATCCCCGCCCGGGCCTTCAGCGCAGTGAACGAGGCCCTGACGCCCTTGATCGATGGCGTCTCGTTTTTTGCGGTGACCGGCGCCATCGAAGGCTCGGGACTGCGTATCGCGGGCGTGGCGGCCATCGATGCCCAGCACGCCGGGGTGGTGGCCCAGACGCTGGCCGCCTTTCAGCTTCCGCATCGCACCAGCCAGATTTACTATCTGCCCGATCAGGGTACTCCGATGTTGGCCCTGGCGATCACTGGCCGGGGCAAGATGGCACGTGGGCTGTTTGAAGACGCTTTCGAAGGTGGGCTGGCCGTCAAAGACTGGGACAACGGCCAGGAGGCCAAGGCCCTGATCGATCAGGCCCTGACCCATTTGCTCGACCCGCTCGAAGGCTTTCGCTTGGCCATCTACGAGGCTCCGCAAGAGGATCGGCCCAGCGAATACACCGCGGTGGCGATTGCCGATCTGCCGGCTCGGACCACCCTCGACGCCGCGGCCAAGTGGGCCGAACGGTTCAACGCCTTCCCCGAGAATCCCTGGCGATTGGCCGTTGAGCGGCCGGCGGACGAGCCAGATGCCGCCCCGATCTGGCGGTTGCGGCTGAGTGGCGCGCTTCCCGAATTGTGGGAGTCCCTGCTGACCCAGACCCTGGGCCGCGATTGGCGCTCGGTGTCACTGGCCCCCAGTCCCGATGGCCAGCATTTGGCGGTGTGCTGGGGTAGCGACTCGACCTTGCTTGAGGCCACGTTGACCAATTTCCGCGAGGGCCGCCTGGGCCTGGCCCGGCATCCCATGTTTCGCGAGGGACAGCAACGACTGGACGCCGCCCGCCTGGCCGAGATTCACTATTCCATCCGAACGCCCGACGCCGACGATTCCGACGCGCCCACGGTGGTCTCGGGCTGTGTGGTGGCCAATACCGAGCAGGTCTTTGCGGATTGGTGGGTCCCGGGGCCCGAGGCCAAGGCTTTTCTGCTGCAAATGGGCCTGTACTACCGCAAAGCCTCACCGTAAGTCGGGCTCGACCCGGAAGCTGTGGCAGACCCGCTCGAAAATCGGCAGATACTGGGCAAAGCGATCGGCCTCGGCCGTGGCCGTCAGCAGATAAGCCCGATTCCCCGCCACCACCAGATAGGTCAGCATCTGGAATCGCCCACTGGGCAGGTGATTCTTGTAGACCACCCGCTTGGCGGAAAACAGGCCGATGCGGGCGTCCTCGACCTGGATCACCTCGAAACCGGGGATGGTCTGCTGAAGGGCCTCGACGTTGAACTGCTGTTCGAACACCTGTTTGAGGGACAGGCCGGTGCTGTTGATGACCCCCACATGGATGTTTTCGGTGTAGTTGTCGTTGTCGTCGTCGGTGGCTGGGGCAATCAACTCATAGGGGGAGTCCAGCGGATTGCGTCGGGCCTTCCACTCGTCGGGCACCAGCATCGTGAAGCGGGCTTCGTCGCGAAGCTGCTGGTTGGGCTGAAACGGCACTTCGCAGCCGGCGAGCAACGTCGCCCAACAGACCACAA
Organism: Planctomycetales bacterium; assembly: GCA_050486385.1. Classification (GTDB taxonomy): domain Bacteria; phylum Planctomycetota; class Planctomycetia; order Pirellulales; family Pb10988; genus JBJHDE01. The sequence goes on from JBJHDE010000001.1 coordinate 3,041, forward strand.
ACAGTAGGTACACACGCATCACGGACTCAACCATGAGGGGGGGTGTGGTTCGCTTGGACCACCAAACACGGGCCCGCAGTCGATCAAGTCGCCCGCGATGGATTGAGGTTAGTCCAGGTGTCGCCGGTGGCACAACCGCCCAGGGCCACCTGCGACAGGCGGGCTGGAACGGATCAACGTGTGTTAATATGTTGCCGATCCATGAAAAACCGTGTAACCTCAGGGAACGATGGCTCATGGTCCCCCTCGCTTGAACGAGAGGTCACGCCCGGTGACACGATTTGCACTCTTTCTGACGGTCGCAGCCTGCGGGCTCGCGGCGACCAGTCCTGTTGGGGCCCAGGGCCCCAGTGCCGACTATGTTCGCGAGGTCCTGGCTGATAATCCGGTGGGTTATTGGCGATTTGACGGGGCCGATGGCACCCGGGTGCCGAATGCCATGGCCAGCGATTCGCCGTTGGTCGCCCACGCGGTGGGGAGCATCAAGTTCGGACAGCACGGGCCTCAGGGGCCGCTGTTTCCTCTGTTCGACGCCGAGAATAGCGCCGTCGAGTTGCCCGGGCAACGAGGCTACCTCAAGGTCGAAGACCCCGGCGACGACAGCCCGCTGGACTTTGGCTTGGGCGACTCGATCACGCTGGAAGCCTGGGTCAATCTCAGCAGCATCCAGAATGGCCGCACGGCCTACATCCTGGGCAAGGGCCGCACGGGCAACGAGGGCTTTTCCCGCGAGAACCAGAACTACGGCTTGCGGGTGGCTGGGCACAAGGGACAGGGCCGCCTGAGCTTTCTGTTCCGCAACGAAAACAACCGCGGCGGCAAGGCCGAGGACTGGCACCGTTGGGATACCACCAACGGTATTGTCCCTGGCACGGGTTGGCATTATGTGGCGGTGAGCTACACCTTTGGCGATCCCGACAGCATTCGGGCGTACATCAATGGCAAGCCAGTCCCCGGCGACTGGGATCGCACCTACGGCGAGCCCACCAAGCTTGGCCCGGTGGTGGACAACGACGAGCTGTGGATTGGCTCGTCGATGAGCGGTCAGGCCTCGAGTACCTTTCCCGGCCTGATTGATGAAGTGGCCATCTACCGCCAGGCGCTCTCGCCCGAGCGGGTCGCGGCGCGCTACAAGATGGATCCCAAGCACAAGCATCAGGGTCATGCTCCGCCGACGGCCGAGGATGTGCCGGCCGATGCGGTGCTGGTGGAGTTGATCGAGGGCCTGCCCGATCGCCAAAGCTGGGACTTCGTGCGTCAGCGGCCCTCGTTGGTGTACGAGGAAGCCGCCTTCGCCTGGGTAGGCACGCCCCACAAATACAATCAACGCGGCGTGCGCGATGATTGGACCAACCCCACCCTGATGCGGGCCACGGCCCTGGTCGAGTTTCCGGCCGGCAGCCACACGCTGTTGATCCGCGCCCGCAACGGGGCACGGCTGTTCATTGACGATCAGCCCGTGGGCGACATTCGCTTCCGTGCGATCGGTGGCGGGGCCCACAACGACGTCAAGGAATACAAGCCCGACTATCCCGACGAAGTCCGCCGGATGTTGCCCGGCGACGAGGAAAAGCTGGTCACGTTTGAGACCGATGGCGGCCAGCATTTGGTGCGGTTCGAGATGGTCCTGGGCGGTCGCAAGCGGCGACCCGAGACCGGCGAATCGAGCGTGAGCTTGCAGACCGAAGACGGCTTGTACCAACTGCTGTCGCCCGCGAAGGCCGAACTGCCGCTGACCAACCCGGGTTGGTTGGCCTACCGCGATGCCCAAGAGAGCCGGCTGCAAGCGCTCAACGATCGGCTCCGCCGGGCGGCCATGGAGAACGACGCCGAGTATTGGAATCAGCGGCACGCCCTGGCGCGGGAGTCGGTCGCCCAACGCTCGCCGTTGCCAGTGCCCGAGGTCGATGACGAATCAACGGTGTTCAACGATGTCGATCGCTTCATCAACAGCCACCTTGAAGACGTGGGCGTGGCTCCGGCTCCGCTGACCGACGACTGGGCCTTTTTGCGGCGGGTCTCGATTGACCTGCTGGGTGTGCCGCCCACGCCCGAGCAGATGGCCGAGTTCGCGGCGGATTCCTCGCCGGATCGCCGCCGCCGGATGATTGACCGCCTGTTGGACGATCCCGCCTGGGCCGACAACTGGGTGGGCTATTGGCAGGACATGCTGGCCGAGAATCCCAGCATCCTCAAGCCGACGCTCAACAATACCGGCCCGTTCCGCTACTGGATTTGGGAGAGCCTGCGGGACAACAAGGCCGTGGACCGCATGGTCACCGAGCTGGTGATGATGGAAGGCAGCAGCCACTTCGGTGGGCCGGCGGGCTTTGAAATGGCTTCGCTCAACGATTCGCCCATGGCGGCCAAGGCCCACGTGTTGGGGCAGGCCTTCCTGGGCGTGCAAATGCAATGTGCCCGCTGCCACGATGCCCCGTTCCACGACTTGGATCAGAAAGACCTGTTCGCCATGGCGGCGATGTTGGGTCGGGGTCCAGTCGCCGTGCCCAAGACCAGCACCATCAATTTGCCCGCCGAAGAGCTGGCCAAGATGAGCGTGCGGGTCACGCTCAAGCCGGGTCAGCGGATCGCGCCGGCCTGGCCCTTTGCCGAGAAGCTGTCGGAGGCCAGCCTGCCGGAAAGCCTGGCCGATGGCCACGACTCGCGGCAGCAACTGGCGGCCTATCTGACCGGACCGCAGAACGAGCGATTCGCCCAGGTGATGGTCAATCGGCTGTGGAAGCGGTATCTCGGTCGGGCGATTGTCGAGCCGGTGGACGATTGGGAGCACTTTGATCCCACCCATCCCGAGTTGCTGGACTTCCTGGCCCGCGAGTTTGTCGCCAATGGCTACGACCTGAAGCACGTCGCCCGGCTGATTCTCAACTCGCACACCTATCAGCGTGCGATTGTGGCGGCCGATACCGTCGAGCTGCCCGAAGGCGTGGTCTTCAGCCGGCTGTTTGCCTCGCCCTCGCCGCGACGCATGACGGCCGAACAGGTTGTCGACTCGATGCTGGCCACCGCTGGCAAGGACATGCGGGCCGAAGAACTCAACTTCGATGTCGACGGCCAGAACAGCTACGAGACGATGCTCAACCTGGGGCGTCCCAAGCGGGCCTGGGAGTTGACCTCGTTGTCCAATGAGCGCGACCGCCCCAGCCTGGCTTTGCCCGGCGTGCAGGCGGTGGTCGACGTGCTGGAACCATTCGGCTGGCCGGCCGCCCGACAAGGCCCCGTGGCCGAGCGCGAGGGCGAACCCTCGGTGCTGCAACCGGCGATCGTGGCCAACGGCACCTTGAGTCGCCGTGTGGTGCGGGTGTCGCCCGACAGTGCCTTCACCGAACTGGCCACCCGTGAGCAACCGGTCGAGAAACTGGTCGACGGTCTGGTGCGGCGGGTCCTGGCTCGGCCGCCCACCGAGGGCGAGACGCGGACCTTCGTGGCCTTTTTGAGCGAGGGTTACGATCAACGCTTCACCGGCGAGTCCGATCCCGCCGACCTGAACCTCGATCTGACGCAAGGCGTGAGTTGGTCGAATCACCTGAGTGAAGAGGCCAACCGCATCAAACTGCAAGTTGAAGAGATCGTCCGTCGCGGTGATCCGCCGACCCAGCGGCTGACCCAACCGTGGCGCGAACGGCTCGAAGATGTCGTCTGGGCCCTGTACAACACGCCCGAGTTTGTGTTCGTGCCGTGAGGTTAGGTGGTCTGGCGATGGTTGAACCGATGCCGCTCGGGAGATTCGCTAAGTTTTTGCGGGAAGCCGTTGGATGGGAATTGCATACGATTTTGAGGCGTCACCGCACGGCGCGATGGCCCCATTTCCGGACGCATTCGTGCGCGAGGGTACGGTGTATGCGATCGCTTTCGACCTGGAAATTGCCCAACTGCGTGAGCATTACGGCGATCCCTACAATGGGGCCTATGCTGAGATTCGACAATTGCTGGAAGAGCATGGCTTTCGATGGCAGCAAGGCAGCGTGTATTTTGGTGAGCCCGGCGTGACATCGGCGACGGTCACGCTGGCGGTCATCGAGCTGACGACCAGACTGCCGTGGTTCGCCCACTGTGTACGTGACTTACGAATGCTGCGAATTGAAGAGATGAACGACCTGTTGCCGATTGTGCATCGCGTGGCGGGCTTGGCTGGGAACTGAATTCCCGGCCAGTGCCCCTGATGGCGAGACCAACTCCCCAACCCACGTGCGTGCGGAATGTTGCCCCGCGGTGTGTGCGTGTTTCGACTCGAACGGTTGAGAATCCATGGCGAACTCCCAGTTTTCACGACGCGACTTCCTGGCCACGTCGACCGCCGCGGCGGTTGCGGCTTCCATGCCGGGGGCGCTGGCCGCCTCGCCGCAAGGCGGGGCCCTGCCGATGGGCAAGGCCGAGCACTGCATTTACATCTGGCTGGGTGGCGGCGCCGCCCAGATTGATACGTTTGACCCCAAGCGTCGCGGCGACTCCAAGACCCGCAAGGCCGGCAGCGATTACGACGCCATCGACACGGCGATTCCCGGTGTGCAGGTCTGCGAGCACCTGCATCGTTGTGCCCCGATCCTCGATCGGTTCAATCTGATTCGCACGGTGAATCACGATGTGATCGACGAGCACGCGGCGGCCGTCAACCGCATGCACACCGGTCGGCCCACCAGCGGGACCATCGTCTATCCGTCGATCGGTTCGATCGTGGCCCACCAGTTGGGAGCCGCCGGCGACGGGGCTCCGCCCTACGTGGTGATTGGTTATCCCAACATCACCCGCGGGCCGGGCTTCTTGGGATCGCAGGCCGGCTACATTTATCTGACCGACACCACGGCCGGGCCAGCGGGACTCAAGCGACCCGATTGGATCACCGACGATCGGCAGCAGCGCCGCGAGCAACTGCTCGGCACTCTCCGCGAGGGGTATCGCACCGCGCGGTCGGGCGATGGCCAGGTGGCCAATTACGACACCACCGTCGAACTGGCCCAGCAGTTGGGCGGGCCCGACTTCATGAACGTGTTCCGCTTGGAGAACGAGGCCGATTCGCTCCGCAATCAGTACGGCGGCGAGTTCGGTCAACGGTGCCTGCTGGCCCGACGCTTGCTCCAGACCGGTACGCGGTTTGTCGAAGTCAGCCACAACCTCAACTTCGTCAACGGCACCGGTTGGGATACCCACAACGCCGGCCAGCGGAAGCAGCACCTGTTGATCGACGAACTCGACCAGGCCCTCTCGGCCCTGGTCCTGGACCTCGAAGCCCAGAAGATGCTCGACAAGACCCTGGTCGTGGTCTCCACCGAATTCGGTCGGCCGGGCGGCTTCGATGGCGGCGGCGGTCGTGGTCACCACTCCAAGGCCTTCAGCGTTGTGCTGGCCGGCGGTGGCATCAAAACCGGACAGGCCATCGGCACCACCGACGACCTGGCCGAGAAGATCCTTGATCGCCCGGTCAGCGTGCCCGATCTGTTTGCCACGATCCACGCCACCCTGGGCATCAACCCCCGCGAGGAGATCTACGCGGGCGACCGGCCGGTGCCGATCACCGATCAGGGCACGCCGATCGCCGAATTGTTCTCGTGAGTGGGTACGGCTTGCCCACAAGCGGTGCGTTGGTCCAACGCTGACTGAATTGAGGTTCCGCGGCACTGGTGACCCGTCTCGCCAGTGCCGCCTTTTTTGGTCGTTGCTGGGTGAAAACCAGCGTTTCGATCGTCGCCCGTTGCAGGCGGACGGCTTTGCGATCACAATCGCCTTCCACACTCGGGCGTTGGAGCGATGGGCCTTGGGACGGTTGCGGTCTTGCAGGCTTGGCCCGCACAGGGCGATCCAGACCCCGAAAGGTTGAGCCCCCGATTGATTGGTATCTCGGGACGAGCGGTCCTCGCTCAGGGTGAGTCCCCCCAGCTACGTTTCAGGAGTTTGAGTTCCCGATGAGCGAGTCCGCTAACATCGAACCCATCGACCGCGTGCAGCGCGATCGCGAGATGCTGCTCGAGGCCAAGAGCCGGGGTCCCCTGGCGACCTTGGGGGCCTACATCAAGCTTTCGGGCCCGGGCTGGTTGCAAAGCGCCATCACCCTGGGCGGCGGCACTCTGGCCGGCAGCCTGTACCTGGGCGTGATGCTGGGCTTTCAGAGTTTGTGGTTGCAGCTCACCGCGATTATCTGCGGCGTGATCATGCTGTCGGCCATCGGCTATGTGACGCTCTCGACCGGGCAGCGGCCGTTTCAGGCCATCAACACGCACGTCAATCCCGTGTTGGGCTGGTCCTGGGCTTTGGCCACTTTCATGGCCAACATTGTGTGGGCCCTGCCCCAGTTTGCCCTGGCGACCGGGGCCAGTATGCAGAATCTGATTCCCCGCGAGACTTTGGAATCGGGCGATCCGACCACCATTAAGGCGATGATCGCCGGCGCGGTGCTGGTGATTTCCCTGTCGGTCGTGTGGCTCTACGATTCGGGTCGGTGGGGCATCCGCCTGTTTGAAACCCTGCTGAAAACGATGGTCGCGATCATCGTGCTCAGCTTTTTTGGTGTGATCGTCCACCTGGGCATGAGCCCCGAGGGCCTGGACTGGGCGGCGGTGTTCCGCGGCTTCGTGCCTGATTTTTCGATCTTCACGCAGCCCTCGGCCGCCTTCCTTGGATACTTGGACCAGCTTGACGCGGCGAGCCGTGAGTACTGGGTCAATCTGATTGTCTCGACCCAGCGCGACATCATGATGGGTGCGGTGGCCACGGCGGTGGGCATCAACATGACCTTTCTGTTGCCGTACTCGATGTTGGCCCGCGGCTGGGATTCCACCTTCCGTGGCATGGCGATCTTCGACCTGGCGACGGGCATGGCCATTCCGTTTGTGCTGGTGGCCAGTTGCGTGGTGATCGCCTCGTCGAGCCGCTTCCACGCCCAACTGCCCGAGGACCGGCAAGAATGGTTCACCAGCGCTGGCATGGAGAATCGTTTCAACGGGCGCCTGACGGAGCGGTTGCTGGCCCTGAATCCCGAGTTCGAAGAATTGGCGAAACAGGTCAATGAGAATCCGAACGACACCGCGCTGGCTGAACAACTGGCGGAGACCCGCGCGGCCTTGATCGCTGAGATGAACCCGGTGGAAGTGCAACTGGCGGCGATGACCGCACAACGGGATGCGGGCGACTTGGCCCCGGCCCTGGAACCGCTGACCGGCAAGTTCACCGCGAACCTGATCTTTGGCGTCGGCGTGGTGGGGATGGCCATCTCGACGATTATCATCCTGATGCTGATTAGCGGTTTCGTCGTGTGCGAGATGCTCGGGGCCCCGCAGGGTGGCTGGGTGCATCGCCTTGGTTGCACTTTCCCGGCGATTGGCGTGTTGGGGCCCTTTGTGTGGAGCGGAGCGGCGGTCTATCTGGCGGTGCCGACCAGCGTGTTTGGGCTGATGCTGCTGCCGATTGCCTATGTCACGTTCTTCTCGATGATGAATTCGCCCGCCCTGATGGGCCGACATATGCCCCGCGGGACCAAGCGGATCGTATGGAACCTGCTCATGGGCTTTGCGACCGCTTGTGCCACGTTCGCCGCCGGGTTTGCCGTGTGGAGCAAGACTCAGTGGTATGGCGTGGCCTTTGTGTGTGGGTTGATTGCCTTGGCCGTGATTGTTCAAGTGATGCGGGGCAAACCGCCGCTGGAAGGTCTCGATCAAGAATCGTGAGTTGGCCCCACTTGTTTTGCAACCAGAGGACTTCTCATGCGAACGCTTGCACTGGTGAGCCTGGCGCTTGGATACTTAGCCGCAAGCTTACAGCCGGTCGTCGCCCAACAGCCCGATGTGGCCGCGCTTGTGGCCAGCATTCGTCAGGTCGATGCCGAAGGCCAAGGCCATGCCACCGCTCAGCAGGCGTGGCGGCAACTGGCCCAGGCCTCGCCCGATCAACTGCCGACCATTTTGCAGGGCTTTAGCGAGGCCAACGAGCTGGCGCTCAACTGGTTGGCGGCCGCCGTCGATCAGGTTGCCGCCCGGGCGTTGAATGAGTCGCCGCCGACGCTGCCGAATGAGGCCCTGGAGGCCTTTGTCATGGACCGCAGCGGTCACCCGCGGGCCCGCCGGTTCGCCTACGAGTGGCTGGCCCGTGCCGACGAGTCGGCCGCCGATCGGATCATCCCCGAGATGCTGGACGACCCGAGTGTCGAGATGCGTCGCGATGCGGTGTCTCGGCTGTTGGACCAGGCCCGAGAGCAAGCCGATGATGCCGGCTCGGCCAAGACGACCTACCTGCGGGCCTTGGAGGCTGCTCGGGACCTGGATCAGGTGGAAGACATTGCCAAGGCCCTGGACAAGCTGGGCGAGCCGGTCGACCTGGCTCGGCATTTTGGCTTTCTGATGCAATGGCACCTGATCGCCCCGTTCGAAAACACCGACGGCGTGGGCTTTGCCGCGGTCTATCCGCCGGAAGAAGAAATCGACCTGTCGGCCAGCTACGCCGGCAAGGGCCAGGAAGTCCGCTGGAGCGAGCACACCACCGAGGACAAGTACGGGGTGCTGGATCTCAACAAGGTGCTCGATCGGCACAAGGGCTCGGTCTGTTATGCCTACACCGAGTTTGAAAGCGATCGGGACCAGACCGTGCAGTTCCGGCTGGGCACGCCGACCGCTTGGAAACTGTGGGTCAACGACGACTTGATTTTCGCCCGCGAAGAGTACCACCGCGGCACCCGCATGGACCAGTACGAGATGACCGTCAATCTGGTCGAGGGCAAGAATCGTATTCTGCTGAAGATCTGCCAGAACGAGCAGACCCAAGACTGGGCCCAGCGGTGGCAGTTTCAGCTTCGGGTGTGTGACCCGACCGGCACGGCCATTCTCAGTAGCGACCGCGACGGGGAATGACCCGCTGGCCGCCAGCGCCTCAGGCGACGTGCTAACACCGCGGATGGTTTGGTCATCTGTCTTTTGAACTGACCCACGATGGGCGAGTTGCCACCATGATGGAAAAGTCACGCGAACGGGTGCCGGAACTCTGGGTGCTGATGGAGTTGGCCTCGCCGGAGGACGCCCGACGCTTTCTGGCCCAGGATGGCACGGTGACCGACGAGGTTGAGCAGGCCAGGCAGTTTCATACCGAGGCCGAGGCCTTGGATGAGGTGGGCGAAGGCTTCGAACCGCGTCTGCTTTCGGAATTTCTTCCTCCGATTTCTTAGATCCATGCGCACACTTCTTTCGCTGTTGGTGGCCGTAGGGCTCTTCGGGCTGCCCGAAAGCGGCTGGGCCGATTGGAAAAGCTTCCGCAACGCCGGCGATCCGATCGCCCCCGATGGCCAGAATCTGCCTGCCGAGTGGAACGGCGAGACCGGCCAGAACATCGCTTGGAAGGTCAGCCTGCCCGGTCGGGGCCTGGCCTCGCCCTGCGTGGTGGGCAATCGGGTGTTCATCACCGCGTGCAGCGGCTACCGGCAGGATCGCCTGCACGTGTTGTGCTTCGATACCGACACCGGCCAACAAGTTTGGGAACGCACCTTCTGGGCCACCGGCCGCACGATGTGCCATGCCAAAATGAGCGTTGCCGCCCCCAGCCCGGCCAGCGATGGCGAGCGGGTGTTCGCCTTCTTCTCGTCGAACGATGTGTTCTGCCTGGATCTCGAGGGCCAGCTCGTGTGGTTGCGGGGCCTCACCCGCGATTACCCGAATGCCAGCAACAGCCTGGGCATGTCCAGCAGCCCGGTCGTCGTGGGTGACTGTGCCATCTTTCAGGTCGAAAGCGAAGGCGACGCCTTCACCATCGGGCTGGATCGCAAGACCGGCGTGAATCGCTGGAAGATCGAACGACCGCTGTCGGCCAATTGGACCAGCCCCGCGGTCATGCCCCGCGGCGACGATCTGACTCCGTTGGTGCTGTTGCAAAGCTCGCGTGGCCTGTCTGCGGTGAATCCGAACACGGGCGAATCGCTGTGGAACTTCGAAGGCGGAGCCGCGGCCATTTCGTCCAGCACCGTCGAGGGCGACGTGGCCTTCGTGCCCAGCGGCGGACTGACGGCCTTGAAGACCAGCCCTGACACTTCGGAACCCGAAGTCCTGTGGCAGACGAATCAACTTTCACCGGGCACGCCCAGCGCGGTGGCCCATGGCGGACGGGTCTACGTGGTGGGCACCTCGGGCGTGTTGCGATGTGCCGACGCCGCTACTGGCGAGCGGTTGTGGCAAGTGCGGGTGCAAGGCCCCTTCAGCGCCACCCCGGTGATTGCCGACCAGCGGATGTACTGGATCAATGAAGATGGCCTGGGC
>JBJHDE010000001.1:13294-17770 GCA_050486385.1 Planctomycetales bacterium
GTGCCCAACGCCGACCGGGTGCTGGCTGGTGGCGATCTGGGCGAGCAAATCCTGGGCACGCCGGCCGTCAGTGGCGGAGCCTTGTTTGTCCGCAGCGACAATCACCTTTGGAAGATCCAGCAGGACGCCCCGTGAACAAGCCGCCGCCGGCTTTAACGCTTGCACCCTCGGGGCCCGTCACCGGGTCGATTCGCCCGCCGGGGTCCAAGAGTCTGGGCAATCGAGCCTTGGTGTGCGCGGCCTTGGCCCAGGGCTCCAGCCAACTGTCGGGCCTGCTCGACAGCGAAGACACCCGGGTGATGGTCGACAGCCTCGCTCGCTTGGGCCTGACCCTTGCCGTGGATTGGCCCGCCGCGACCGCCCGGGTCGAGGGCCAAGGCGGGCGAATTCCGGCGGCATCGGCCGAGCTGTTCATTGCCAACAGCGGCACCTCGGTGCGGTTTCTCACGGCGATGGTCGCCGCGGGCGAGGGCCGCTACCGGCTGAGTGGCACACCCCGCATGCACGAGCGTCCGATCCAGGACCTGCTCGATGCCCTCAACCAATTGGGCGTGGATGCCCAGTGCGAGGCACCGACCGGTTGCCCGCCGGTTGTGGTTCGCGCCGCGGGTCTGACGGGTGGACGGGCCCGCGTGGCCGGTACGGTGTCCAGCCAGTACCTCAGCGGTTTGCTGATGGCTGCTCCGGCCGCCCGCCAGGCGATTGAGATTGCCGTCGAGGGCACGTTGGTCTCGGTGCCCTACGTGGAGATGACCTTGCAGGTGATGCGGGATTTCGGCGCCAGCGTCGAGGTTGCCCATTCGGCCGACGGCGTGCCGACGGCCTTTCGCATCGCCCCGCGGACTTATCGCGGCACCGCGTACGCCATCGAACCCGATGCCACGGCGGCCAGCTACTTTTGGGCGGCCGCGGCCATCACCGGTGGCGATGTCACCGTCGAGGGGTTGGGCACCCGCAGCCTGCAGGGCGACGTGGCCTTTGTCGATGCCCTGGCGGCCATGGGCTGCGACGTCGAGTTGGCCGAGACCCACGCCCGGGTTCGCGGCGGCGGCGTGTTGCGGGGCATCACGCTTGATATGAACGCCATCAGCGATACGGTGATGACCCTGGGAGCAGTGGCCCTGTTTGCTGAAGGGCCAACGACCATCACCAACGTCGGCCACATCCGCGTCAAAGAGACCGACCGCCTGGCCGCCCTGGCCACCGAGTTGCGGAAACTCGGGGCCACCGTCCACGAGACCCAAGACAGCCTGGTCATCGAACCGCCCCAGGCAATCACCCCCGCCAGCATCGCGACCTACGACGATCACCGCATGGCCATGAGCCTGGGGCTGGTGGGTCTGCGGGCGCCGGGCGTGGTGATCCTCGATCCCGGTTGCACCCGCAAGACCTATCCCCACTACTTTGACGATCTCTGCCGGCTGGCGGGAACCGCCTGGATCGCCGTGGAGTGAGGCCCCCGCCCTGACGCCGGGGTCGTGTCCTGACCGGCGCCTGGCCACTGAACGAATGTTTCACGTGAAACAATTTCAGTTCAGCTTGAAACTTCGCTCGACGGCCGGATGTCGTAAGGCGTTGTGGTACCAGGAGTTATCCTGATTCCACCGCCGCGGTTCACCTGGGCAGCGACCGCCGGGCCTCTTCCAAAGTCATCCGCAAGGGGCCTTGCACCCGGGTCAGCGCGCCCGAGATCAATCGTTGGGGGGGTGCCCGCATCGACTCGGCCTTGAGGCCCCGGGCGAGCGAGAGATGGCCGCCATCCTGATCGCCCAGCGACAACTGAGCCAGGCCCTTGTAGTACCACACCCGGGCATCGCGGGCGTTGTACTCGGCGGATCGTTCCAGGTCGTTGAACGCGCCCTGGTAGTCGCCATCCCAAAAGCGGCTGTAGCCGCGGCTATAGAAGAACAGGCCGGCGTCGGGATTGCGGGTCTCGGGCAGATCGCCGATGGTCGAGCCATCCGGGGCGGGCAGGTCTTCGGCGTCTTCGGGGCTCAGACCGGCAGGCAGCAGGCCCGCCAGGGAGAGCAGCTCGCGGGAGGAGATCGACGTATCGCTCAGCACCGCGGGGCCCGCGAACGCGGCGTCGCCGAACTGGCTTCCACCGGCCACGCAGCCATCGGGGCAGGCCGTGATGGCCTGGCATTCCGTATGGCAATCGCCGGCCCCAACCGGGGCACCCATCAACGCCAGGGAAGCACACCAAACACCCAACAGGCGGGCAGTCATGGATCGACCTCGAACAGAGTCAGCAGGGGGGTTCAGGCGGGTCGACTCGCTCGACCCATCTTTCCTATCTTACCGGAATAGCCTGAACCCCGCGCTGGGTCAATCCGCGGACACCCGGCCAAGCTCAGGAGAGCGTGAACTTGGGCAGGTGGACGATTTCGCCACCCCGCTTGGCGGATTCGTGGGCACACAGGCCCACGCAGGTCCAGTTGGCGCTGGTCGTGGCGTTGGGCCAGGGGTCGCGATCTTCGGCCAGGGCCGTGAGAAATTCGTTGACCATGTGCGGGTGCGAGCCGCCATGCCCACCGCCCTGGATGAACGACAGGTGGTCGGCGTCTTGGATGGTCTGCGTGAACTTCTGAATCGGCTCGGGCAGCAGATGGGCGAAGTCGGGGACTTCGATCCGTTGGGCGATCTCGGGTTCAGGCCGCTTGGCGGTGTGCAGCACATGGGGCTCGCCCTCGATCAGGGCCCACTCGAAGCTTTTCTTGGTGCCGTACACGTCGAAGCTTTCGCGGTACTGCCGGGCGGTGTCGAACAGGAACCGCCAGATATGGGCCGCGATGTCGGAGTCTTGCAGCTTGATGTGGCAACTCTCGACGGCGAAACGATTGCCGCTTTTCTTGGCCAAGTCGTCGCTGATGGTTCCTGAACCGAAGCAGCTCACATACTCGGCCCGGCCATCCACCAGGCCCACCACCGGGCTGACCACGTGGGTGGCGTAGTGCATGGGGATCATGCGTTCCCAGTACTCGGGCCAACCCTCCATGTCCTGCGGATGGCTGGCGGCCATGTACTGGATCTTGCCGAGTTCGCCCTGCTCGTACATCTGCTTGAGGAACAGAAACTCGCGGCTGTAGACGACCGTCTCGGCCATCATGTACTTCCGCCCGGTGCGGGCCACGGCCTGAACGATTTGCTCGCACTCTTCAATGGTGGTGGCCATCGGCACGGTACACATCACGTGCTTGCCGGCCTCCAGGGCCTTGAGGCTCATCCAGGCATGGTCGCCGATGGGGCTGTTGATGTGGACGAAGTCGACTTCCGGGTCGGCCAGCACCTGTTCGAACTTGGCGTAGCGCGTGTCGATGCCAAAGCGATCGCCCACGGCGTTCATGTCGGCCTCGTTGCGACGGCTGATCGCATACATCTCGGCCAGGGGATGGGCCTGATAGATCGGAATGAACTCGGCGCCAAAGCCCAAGCCCACGATCGCCACCTTAAACGTCTTGCCGCTCATCGCTACGGGAATCCTCGGTTCGGGGCACTTGCCACGGGGCGCGGCGGAGCCGGACCGCCACGCTCCGGTCGGAACAGGGCTTCACCATAGCAATCCCCACGGCGGCTTCCAGATGCCTTGCCCAACCCTAAGACTCCCTGGAATTCAGCTCTCGGCCGGCGGCGGGCCGAGTTCCAGCAGGCGGCCGGTGTCGGCGGCCTCGCGGGCGGCCAAGACCACCTCGGTGATCCGCAGCGAGTCGGCGGCCGAAATCGGCAAGGGTTCCCCCGCTTGCAGGGCCTGCCAGTAGGCCACAAACAGGTTGGGCACCGGCTCGGGCGCGAGTTCGACCAGGGCTTCGCTTGCGCGGATCAGCCGGACCTTCTTGCTCAACGAATCGGTCTCGATCACGCCTTCGGTGCCCACAATCCGCAGGCGGTCATCGCCGTGGGTCGCGGCGGCGTCGGGCCGCAGGTAATCCAGCCGCGTGGTGGCCGAGGCCCCCTGGCTGAGTTCGCACAACACCGAGGCATGGCTCTCGGACTCGCCATAGATTTTCTTGTCGGCGTTGCCATGAAAGGCCGCCACGCGCAGAACCTCCAACCCGCTGGCCCAGCGAATCGAGTCCAGGGCGTGAATGCCAATGTAGGGAATCGTCCCGCCCAGCCGCGCCCGCGACTTCTGCCACTCGGGCCGGGTCCGCCAGCGATAGCTTTTCTGGGCGCTGGCCTGCATGGGCTGGCCAATGGCCCCCTGACTGACCAGCTTCTTGAGCAGGGCATTGTGGGCCTCGTGCCGCATGGTCAGCAGCATGGTGAGCTGGCTCTTGGAGCGTTCCAGCCGGCCCTTGAGTGTCTCGAGGTCCTCCAAGGTCGTGGTCAGCGGCTTTTCGGTCACGATGTGGATATTCCGCTCGGCCAGGGCGGTGAGTTGCTCCAGCCGCAGGTGGTTCTCGTCGCAGACCACGGCCACATCCAACATGTGATGTTCGACCAGGTGCCGCCAGTCCTGATAGGGCTGCGCCCCGC
>JBJHDE010000001.1:17780-27953 GCA_050486385.1 Planctomycetales bacterium
GGCTTGGGTTCGGGTCTCGTTGCCGCGCGCGGCGAGGTAGGTGTCGAGGTACCAGTCGACGAAGTCGGGGATGGTGGGATTGTTGCCGCGCGGGGTGCGGCGAGGTTGGATGGCCTCAGGGCGTGGGTTTTCGGGGAGGCCCGCCCGCCAGGCCTGATAGCGCCGCGCCCCGCGCGCCAGAGGTTCGCGCCCAATCAGCCGATTCACCGCACGCTGATCGTCGTCGGCGACCGCCACGATCTGGAAGTCGCCCAGGGTCCGCATGCCGGCGAAGACGACGTTTTCGTGGCCTTTCAGGCCAATCACACCAACTTGAAACATGGGGACCTCGGCCGTGCGTCTTGAGGGCGAATGCGTCGATTAGGCGAATGCGGGTTACGGTAGCGATTCAGACCAGCCGCGCACCGATGAGTATCGCCGCCCATGGCCCCGCGCCGCCAGTGCCGCGGGGCGAAACCGATTCAATCGGGCACCGGTGTCTGTTCCACCAGGCGTTGGATGGTGGCCTCGACGGCGTCGCGCTGGCCCGAGTGGAAATGCCCGCGCGGCAGCACACGGTGGGCCAACACGGCCACGGCCAGACTTTGGATGTCGTCGGGCACCACGTAGTCGCGGCCTTCCAACAAGGCCGCCGCCTGCGCCGCACGGTAAAAGGCCAGCGCCGCCCGGGTGCTGGCGCCGACCAGCAATTCGTCGCTGGCGCGGGTCGCCTCGACCAGGTCCAGCAAATAACCGGTGGCCACCGGCTCGACCCGGACCCCGCGGGCGACCTGCTGAAACATCCGCACATCGTCGGTCGAGAGCACCGCGTCGAGCTGCTCGACCGGCTCGCCGTCGCGGTGGGCGGTCAGGATCCGCAGCTCGTCGCCACGATCGGGGTAGCCCACCCGCATCCGCAGCAGAAAGCGATCGAGTTGGCTTTCGGGCAGGGGGTAGGTGCCCTCGAACTCGTAGGGATTCTGCGTGGCGATGACCATGAACGGCTGGGGCAACTCGTAGGTGGTGCCATCCACCGAGACCTGGCCTTCGCTCATGGCTTCAAGCAGCGCACTCTGCGTCCGCGGCGTGGTGCGGTTGATTTCGTCGGCCAGCACCACGTTGGCAAAGATCGGCCCGCGGGTGTAGATGAAGCGTCGCTCGGCGGCGTCGTACAGTGTTGTGCCCAGGATGTCGCTGGGCAGCAAGTCGGGCGTCAACTGCAAACGCACGAACGCCCCTTGCAGGCTTTTGGCCAGGGCTTTGCCGACCAGGGTTTTGCCCACGCCGGGGACGTCTTCCAGCAACAGGTGACCGCCAGCCACCAGAGTGGTGACCACCAACCGCACGACTTCGGGCTTGCCGACGACAACCTGTTCGAGATGCCGACACAGCCGCTGCAGGCCATCGACACTGGCTTCCAACAGGTGGTTCGAATCGGGGTGCTCGTGCAATGGGACGGCGGCAGGTTGTGGGTCGTTCACGGTTTTGCTACTGATCCCTGCGAAAGTTTGGCGAGCGCGAGAGTCCATGCCAGCCGCCGGTTGCGCCAGCGGCGCGGTTGATGGAACCCCCGGGGTCGTGGGCTGGCCCGCCTGATTATGACCGGTTTTGCAGCCATGACGAGATGGCCTGTTCGAGTCGCCCCCAGACCTCCTCGGGGCTGCCCGTCGCCGAGACCACCGACACCCGCTCGGGGTTCCGCTGGGCTTCGGTCAGAAAGCCCTCGCGGACGGCTTGCCGATATTCGAGCGATCGCCGTTCCAGGTGGTCCAGTGGGCGTTGCATCCGAGCGATGGCCTCCTCGGGCGGCAGGTCCAGCACGAAGGTCCGATCCGGCAGCAGCCCGCCGGTGGCGATGAGTCCGACTTGCCACAGCGTCTCGGGCGGCAGCCCCCCGGCGTAGCCTTGGTAAACGATGTTCGACAGCAGAAACCGATCCGACACGACGGCCGCCCCCCGGTCCAGTGCCGGACGGATGACCTGATCGACCAACTGGCTGCGTGCGGCCATGTACAGCAGCATCTCGGACCGCATGCCCATCGAACCGGCCGAGCGATGCAGCAGAATCTCGCGAATCGCATCGCCCAGGGCCGTTGACCCGGGATCGCGACAGCGGACCACATCCCATTGTTGTGCCTGCAACCACAGCCCCAGCCGGGCGATTTGCGTCGACTTACCCGCGCCATCCAGTCCTTCGAGTGCGATAAACACGCCTCAGGGCCTCCCGCTGGTGACCGGCTGTTCGGGGATTGTGGCCTCGCCAGGGGCCGCGTCGTCGGCTGATCCGGTGTCGTTGCCATCGGCTTGCTGGTCCGCCTCGTCGGCGGGTTCATCGGCCTGTGCGGCACGCGGACGCCAACCGTCGGGTGGGCCGACCTCGACTTTCAGTTCGAGGAAGCGTCCCTCGCGTTCGACTTCCAGGCGGAAAGGCCCCGGCAGCCCCCGAAGCAACTCGACCAGCTCGGCGGAACCGGCGAAGCGTCGGCCATTGATGCTGGTGATGCGATCGTCGACCTTGAGCCCCGCCCGATCGGCCGCGGTGCCTTCGATGACGCGACTCACCACGGCGACCCGCGGCTCGGCGCTGTCGGAATAGGCCGACACGCCGACACGAATCGGCGAGCCCTCAAGCGTGACTTGCACCTTGCGCTCTTCGCCCAGCGGCGAACGCAGGACCAACTCGACCTCGCCGTCGACCTCCCAGATCTGTTGTCGAAACGCCGGCACATCGACCAGCGGCTCGCCGGCGAAACTCAGCAGCACATCGCCCGTTTGCAGCCCCGCACGCTCGGCGGGCGTGGCTGCCACAACGGCCAAAATGGGCAAGCCGGGCTTCTCGGGGCTGGCCTCGTAACCGTCGGGCCATTGAATGCCCAATCGCGGCGGTCGGGCCTGATAGCGGCGGCGGGTGGCCAGAAACTGGCTGCCGGCACCCTCGCGACGGCTCTCGCTCCGGAAACCGCCCAGCTCGTCAACATTGGCCAGGTGCAGGGCGATCCGCAGCAGGTACCGAGAGACATCCTCCAGCCCCTCGAAATTGATCGTCTCGGGGTCGTCGCTGGGGCGGTGGTAGTTCTCGTGCAGCCCGGTGTGCAGCATCAGGGCCGGAATCTCGCGAGCGAAAAACGAGTAGTGATCGCTGTTGGGCATCATCGTCCAGGTGAAGTCCACCTTCAGCTCGCTGGAGTTCAGCCGAGACAGCGTCTCGCGGAGTCCCGTCATGGTGCGGCTGCCATACAGTTCCAGCTTGCGGTCGCGGAGCCGGCCAATCATGTCGACGTTGATCGCCAGCTTGACCCGTTCCAGCGGCAGTGTGGGCTTGGCGGTCCAATGGGCCGAGCCCAACAGCCCATCTTCTTCGGCATCCCAGAACGCGAACAGAATCGACCGCCGTGGCGGCTGGGGCAGGCCGTGGATGGCCTGAATCACCGACAACACGCCCGAGGTCCCGCTGGCGTTGTCGTCGGCCCCGTTGTGAATCTGCCCGATGGGGCCAAAACTGTTTGAGATGCTGCCGTAGCCTACGTGATCGTAGTGGGCACACACGACCACAATCTCGTCCTGAAGCTTCGGATCGCTGCCTGGCAGCAGACCCAAAATGTTGCGGCCCGAGTCAAAGGTCTGGAAGTAGCTTTCGGGGTCGCCAGCCGGCTTGAGCCCGTATTTCTCCATCTGCTCGGCCAGGAAGGCCCCGGCGGCGCGTCCCCCCCGGCTGTTGGCTTTGCGTCCCTCAAGGGCATCGCTGGCCAGAAAGTGGACGTGCTTGTTGAGCGTTTCGCGGTCGATGGACTTTTCGGCCCGAGCCGCCGTGGCCTGGATCTCGTCAGCGGACAGCGTGGGGGAATCCAGCCACCCGGCCGAGAGAGCCACGCAGGCCGCAACCGCCCACCAAGCCCAGGGGTGACGCTTCGCGGCGACCATTCGGTTTGCCATATTTGGCCCTCGCAAACATTCGAACAGGTGGGGGGCTCGGAAAACTGCTGTAGTGTAGCATCCAACTGGCTCGCCCGCACACATCCGGCCAGTAAGCGGAGCCCGAGGCTCAGCCTGAGAATGGGCTATGCCCCCCAAGGGGGCCGTCGGCGGATCGGGCTCGATAAACAGCTTGTATTTGGCCGATGGATCAGGATATATTTATGCGTTCAGGCCCACGGATCGCCCGGGGCTCATTTTGCGCCCATCGATTGGCCCAGTAGGAAAGCGAATGCGTGACGTTTGGCTTCGAATTGTTCTGACGGCTTGGCTGTTGGTCGCGCTATCGGGGACCGGCGGCGTGGCCGACGATTTGGGTTCGGCTCGGGGCTTTTTGAAGCAGAACTGCTACGACTGCCACGAAGGCCCGCTGGCCGAAGGCGGCCTTGATCTCACCCAGTTGGACAACCGGCTGGAGGACCCCGCCACCTTTGCCCGCTGGGTGCGAATTCACGATCGGGTGCGGTCTGGCGAGATGCCACCGCCCGACTACGCCAAGCTGCAACCGGCCGAGGTCCGCGACTTTGTGACCCCGGTGGCCGGCGAGTTGTTCGCCCAAGAGCGGCGGACCTGGGACGAGCAGGGGCGGGTGCGGGGCCGGCGATTGACGAACCTGCAGGTCGAACGCAGCCTGCATGACCTGCTGGGCATCGACATTCCCCTGGCCAACTCGCTGCCCGATGAGACTCGGGTGGGCGGCTTCACGACGGTGGCCGATGGCCAGTCGATGTCGTACTTCCAGCTCGAACGGCACCTGGCGGTTGTCGACCAGGCCCTGGAAGAAGCGCATCGGCGGGCGGTGACCGGCAGCGACGAGTTTGTCCGCGAGCTGAACGTGAAGCAAATTGCCCGGCAGGATCCCAAGCGGCGGAATCGCGAGCCGGAGATCATCAACGACCTGGCGGTGATCTGGGCCTCGCGGCTGATCTTCTATGGCCGGCTGCCCTCGACAACCGCCCGCGATGACGGCTGGTACCGTTTCACGATTCGCGCCTCGGCACTGAAATCTCCGCCCGAGCACGGCGTGTGGTGTACGGTGCGGAGTGGGCCCTGTGTGTCGAGTGCCCCGCTGTTGAATTGGTTGGGGGCTTTCGAGGCCACCGACGAGGCCCAGGAGTGGACCTTTGAGGGTTGGTTGCCCAAGGGCCACATGCTTGAGGTTCGTCCCGGCGACCTGACGCTCAAAATGGCCCGCTTCGCCGGTGGGCAGGTGGGCGTGGGCGAAGGCGGTCCGCAGAACGTGCCAGGCGTGGCCTTCCACTCGATCGTGGTCGAGCGATTTCATCGCGGACCCGACGACCAGGGCCTGCGAGAGCTGCTGTTTGACGATCTGAAGGTCGAACCCGCCACCCGCCGCCAGCCCGGGCGGTTGATCTCGGACCAGCCACGGGTCGATGCCGAGCGATTGATTCAGCGATTCGCCCAGCGGGCCTTTCGGCGTCCGATCCAACCGGCCGAAGTGGCCCAGTATGTCAGCCTGGTCCACGAAGCCCTGGACCGCGACGAGCCGTTGTTGGAATCCCTACTGGGCGGCTATCGCGCGATCTTGTGCTCGCCGCGATTCTTGTACTTGCATGAAGAACCCGGCCGGCTGGACGCCTACGCGGTGGCCACGCGGCTGAGTTACTTCTTGTGGAGCGCTCCGCCGGACGAGACCCTGTTGAACTTGGCCGCCGAGGGCCGCTTGCTGGAGCCCGCGACCCTGCGGGCCCAGGTGCAACGCATGCTGGACGATCCCCGGGGCGAAGGTTTCATCCCGGACCTGGCCGCCGAGTGGCTGGATCTGTGCGAGATCGAGGCGACCGAACCCGACGCCAAGCTCTATCCGGGCTTTGACGTGATCATTCAGAATTCGATGTTGCAAGAGACCCACGCCTTCTTGCAAACGCTGCTGACCGACGACCTGGGTGTGGGGCACCTGATCGACTCGGACTTCACCTATTTGAACAGCCGGCTGGCCCGGCATTACGGCATTGATGGCGTCGAGGGTGACGAGCTGCGGCGCTTCGCTCTGCGACCCCAGCATCGACGCGGCGGCGTGTTGACCCAGGGAGCGATTCTCAAGGTCACGGCCAATGGCTCGACCACGTCGCCGGTGATCCGTGGCGTGTGGGTCAACGAACGCCTGCTAGGAACCCACATCCCGCCACCGCCCGAGAACGTGCCGGCCATCGAGCCCGACATCCGCGGAGCGACCTCGATTCGGGAAGAGCTGGCCAAGCACCGCGAGGTCGAGTCGTGTGCCTCGTGCCATGTGAAGATCGATCCGCCGGGCTTTGCCCTGGAGAACTTCGACCCGGCCGGCCGCTGGCGCGAGCATTATCCCCGGCTGCAAGGTGGCCGGCGGGTGAAGGGTGCCGAGGTCGATCCCAGCTACGAACTGCCCGACGGGACCCGGTTCGACGATTTAGCGGGCTTCCGTCAACTTGTGTTGGCCCAGCCGCGAGCGCTGGCCAAGAACGTGGCCGAAAAATTCATCACCTACGGCACCGGGGCACCGGTGGGGTTTGCGGATCGGCAGGTGCTCGACGATGTGGTCGATGGCTGTGCCGACTCCAACTACGGGTTCCGCTCGCTGCTGATGGCGGTGGTCACGAGCCCTGTTTTCCTCGAGAAGTAAGCAGTGGGCTGGTCGCCGACTGGCCCTGTGCGAAAGGATTAAGGTGCTTGATGTCAAAGCGCGTGAGTTTTGCCTTCGGCAAGAAGCTGGATCGGCGGACGATCCTGCGTGGAACCGGCGTCGGACTGTCGATCCCCTGGCTGGGCGCCATGCAGGCGGCCTTTGCCGACGACAGCCAACCCGCCGCCCCGCGCCGCTTCGTGGCCATGACGCTGGGGCTGGGCCTGCTGCCAGACAACCTGTATCCCAAACAGTCCGGCGGCAATTACACGCCCAGTCCCGATCTTGAGCCGCTGAACGATCTGCGGAACAAGATGACGCTGATCTCAGGCAGCTCGCACCCCGGCGTCAGCGGCGGGCACCGGGCCGAGGCCAGCATCCTGACGGCCAATCCCGTGGGCAGCACCGGTCGGGCGAAGAACACGATCTCGCTCGATCAGTACATGGCCAAGCACCTGGGCCACCACACCCGCTTCCCCTCGCTGGTGCTCAGCAGTCGGGGCAGCAACAGCCCATCGTACACCGACAACGGTGCGATGATTCCCGCCGAGGACTCGCCCGCCCGACTGTTCGCGCGGCTGTTCATCGATGACAGTCCCGCCGAGCAGGCCAAGCAGGCCGAGCGGATGAAGCAGGGTCGCAGCATCATGGACTTGGTGGGCGACGACGCCAAGCGGCTGTCGCGGGAACTCGGGGCCGGCGATCGCGACCGCCTGGATGCTTACTTCACCAGCGTGCGAGAACTGGAGCACCGCTTGGCCGAGTCCGAGGCCTGGACCCATCGGCCCAAGCCCAAGGTCGATGTGCCCCAACCGGTGGACATCGCCAACGCCAACGACTTTGTCGGCATGCAGCGGCTGATGAGCGACGTGGTCCGTCTGGCCCTCGAGACCGATTCGACCCGCTTCATCGTCTATCACTTGGGCGGTTCGGGCGGCGTGGTGCCGATTCCTGGTGTCGACGAAGGCTATCACGCCCTGAGCCACCACGGTCGCGACGAGACCAAGCTCGACCAGTTGGCCCTGGTCGAGGGCGAAGTCATGAAAGCCTGGGGCGACTTCCTGCGGGGCCTGGCCACCGCGGGCGATGGCAGCTCGAACCTGCTGGATTCGACCTCGGTGCTGTTGACCAGCAACCTGGGCAACGGCTCGAGCCACGACAACAAGAACATGCCGGTCGTGCTGGCGGGTGGTCGCTTCCGGCATGGCCAGCACCTGGCCTTTGACCGGCGGAACAACTATCCGCTGCCGAACCTGTTCGTCAACCTGCTGCACGATGTCGGCCTGGAAACCGACGGGTTCGCCACCAGCACCGGCACCGTCCGCGGCCTGGAGACCGCCTAACCCCACACGGCCGGTTGGCCAAACGCCCCGAGTCCAACAACGCCCAGGAGCCCCCTTGCCAGGGAGCGCTCCTGGGCGTTTGGCGTTGGCGTCGTGGCGGATGGAGTGATTTCGGCGATTCACCAAAGGAAGGGCAGCGACTTTCAATCTTGACCGATCCAAAGGGTCGGGGCTATCAAATCACCACCCGCAAGGCTGGGGGCCGATTCTGGGGCTCGCGGCCCTTTCCATCGACAGCCGACTCCGACAACCCAACCGGTTGAGGCCGATAGCATGAACTCGACGGTTCAGCCCCCTGGTTTGTTTCGCGTTGGCGACGATCCCGAGCAGGAGGCCGCTTACGGGCGGCGATTGTTCGGTGTGGCTGTGGGGCTGGTCCTCTTTGGTGCCGTGATCCGGATTGCGCGCTATCTCTGGGCCCCGACGCTTTGGAATGACGAGGCGGCGCTGGCCCGCAACCTGCTGGAGCGCAACTTCTTCGAGCTTGCGCTGCCGCTGGACTACGGCCAATGCGCGCCGATTGGCTTTCTTTGGTCGGTCAAGTCGCTGATGCTGCTATTGGGCAACAACGACTACGCGGTCCGCCTGTTGCCACTGGCCGCTGGCATCGGGGCGCTTGTGCTCTGGTGGTGCTTTGCCCAGCGGGTCTGGGGCTCGCGGGTTGCCTTGATCGGCCTGATCTGGCTGGCCGTCGGCCGCGATGCGATTCGCTATAGCGTCGAGCTGAAACCTTACTCCCTGGATCTGTTGCTCTGCCTGGCGGTGCTGTGGGTCAGTTGGTCCGGGCATATTAACGGCTGGAACCGCGCAAGGCTTGTGGGGTTCGGGCTGCTTGCCACGGTTGGCGTGTGGTTCAGCTTTCCGTTAGCCTTTGTCTTGGCGGGCGTGGGGGGGCTGCTGGTGCTTGTGGAGATCGTCGGCCGCCGTCTCCAAACCGCATTCTTCCTGGCCCTGGCGAATGCTCTGGCCGCGCTGAGTTTCGTTGTTCACTTCAAACTGTTGGGTTCCAATACGCGAGCCCCCAATTTTCAATCGTTTTGGGACGCGCACTTTATGCCGTGGCCACCCACGACATTGGCCGACTGGATGTGGATCCCGACGACCCTGGTCGATGTGTTTTCCGAGCCGATGCGGGTGGGTTATCCGCTGCTGGGAGTGGTGTTGGCGCTGTTGGGACTCGTGGCCCTTGTGCGCCGGAATCCGGGGCTAGCGATTGCGCTGATGCTTCCCGTCTGCGTTCATGTCGCGGTGTCCGCCTTACGGCTCTATCCCTTTCAAGGGCGAATGATTCTCTACACCTTGCCCATCTGGCTTTCGTTTGTCGCGTTGGGAATTGTCGTGGTTGGACAGTCGACCCGCCGGCTTGGCCCCGCGGTGGCCGTGGGCATGTTGCTGATTCTTGCGGCGGAATTCTACCCGCGCTTCACGCTCGAAGCCGTGCTGGCGCCTCCCTTCAAGGAGGAACTTCAGCCTTGCATGGAGTTCATGCGGGATCATTCCCAACCCGACGATCAGGTGATTTTGGCTTTCAATAGCGCGTATGCCTATCACTGGTACGCCGCCCGGTACGCGGTGGGCCATCTCACCAAGCAAGAAGACCTGCAATTGCAGCCGCGCGAGCTTTCGGGGCGATGTTGGCTGGTCTGTTCGCACGGCTACGACACCACCTTTGCCCGAGAGATCGCGGCATTCGTCGACCATGCCCGCGATCAGGGATTCAAGGTCACCTGGTACGATCCGACCGGCACGGCGGCGGCCATTCTATTAGAGCCGCCCGGATCGGACCGCGTCGCCAGCTCGCCGACGACCACACGCTGAATTCGTAGGCGGCTGACGCGCTGGTCGAAGTATTGCTTTCCGCAAAAGTTTGGGAACGGCACTGGTGGTACCGCGACTTATCGAAGTGTTGCGCGGGAATCGGTAGGCATTCCGGAACGTGTCAGTTCACGCGGAGACGCAGAGGCGCGGAGAGCCGGGGAATGGCGTCTGGTCCAGTTCCCGCGGGGGTTTCAGTCAGAGCCCGAACTTCTGGCCAGTTGCCTGCTTCCTACTGCTTCCTGCGAAAGTTTACTGATCTCTGCGCAAGTCTTGGAACAGTGCGGAAATCAGTCGGATTGACTTGTGTTGTCAAAGCCCACCTGACACACCACCCCGAGTCACACGACCGATTCGGCATTGACTGCCGGAATCAGGAGAACTAACCGCGAAGACGCCAAGAGCGCGATGGTGGGGGCACGACATCTTCGCGCTCTTGGCGTC
>JBJHDE010000002.1:0-13573 GCA_050486385.1 Planctomycetales bacterium
CGCTGGGGTTCTGCGAAGCGCCGTGTGTCTGGGTGGCAATCTTTACGGGTCGAATCCCGACAGCCACTACGCCAGCGAGGCGATCAGCCGGCTGGAACAGATCGTCTATATGAACACCACACTCAACACCGGCCACGCCCACGGGCTGGCCCAGGAGACGATTCTGTTGCCGGTGCTGGCCCGCGATGAAGAACCGCAGCCCACCACGCAAGAAAGCATGTTCAACTATGTGCGGCTCAGCGATGGGGGCATTCAACGCTTGGAAGGCCCACGCAGCGAGGTCCAGGTGATTGCCGCCATCGCCCGGGGCGTGCTAGGTGACACGGGGCCGATTCCCTGGGACACGCTGGAAGACACCGGGCAAATTCGCCAGGCGATTGCCGCGATTGTGCCGGGGTTTGAACAGATTGCCGAGATCGACAAATCGCGGCAAGAGTTTCACATTGCCGGCCGCACGCTGCACGAGCCGCGTTTTCCCACCGCCGACGGCAAGGCCCAGTTGGCCATTCCCCGACCGCCCAGCATGGAGCTAGAGCCCAACAGCCTGCGGCTGATGACCGTCCGCAGTGAAGGGCAGTTCAACACGGTGGTCTATGAAGAGTACGACCTGTATCGCGGCATCGATCGCCGCGACGTGGTGCTCATGCACCCCGACGATCTCCAGCGGCTGGAACTATCCGACGGTCAACCGGTCAGCGTGATCAGCGCCACCGGGCGGATCGACGGTTTCCGCGCCACGGCCTTCGAGGCGATTAAGCCCGGCAACGCCATGATGTACTATCCCGAGGCCAACGTGTTGGTCTCGAAGGATGTCGATCCCGACAGCCGCACGCCGGCCTTCAAGAACGTGATTGTCACCGTCCAGGCCGAGCAGCCGGCCACCGTGGCGCTGTCGACCGTTTCATGATCGTTGCGCCACGCTTCGAGCGATATTCACAACATTGCGCAGCAGTCCGTCATGAAACCGCGGGGCGGCTTTCACTCGGGGCGTTTGAGGTCGCGCATGTTCTTGTTCATGGCCCACCAGTCGCGACTCCGCGAGTTCTCGTCGCGGGGCAGTTCGGGCATCCGCAAGAACGAGTACTGCTTGGCCTCCACGACCCGCGAAATGCGGCCGTGGCAGTAATCTTCCCAAGTCAGCACAAAGTTCCGCCCGTTATGGCTCCAGTGCATATCGCTGCTGAACAGGCGATCGGCAAACACCATATCGTCGCGAATGAAGTAGACCCGGGCGAATGAGTTCTCGCCGGTCTGCACGATGAGGATCAAGTCGACCTCTTCGTAGACCATCGGGCTGGATGGGATCTCCTGGGCCTCGGCCGATTGGGCCGCGTGAACCATCAACAGAGCCAGGCCCACGATCACGCTTCGAGCATTACCATTCATGGTGGACATTCCCTCCCGGGTGCATGCTCGGCTGGAGCATCGCACCCAAACGACAAACCAAGTGATATAGGCGCACGACGACCAAGAACCCCGCCAGAAGTGGCTGTACGGAGCATGCGCAAAGGCCGTGCTGTGAGCCGACACCCGAGAGACTGCGTGACAAACGCGACCGCTCTCAGGCCCCAAACTCGCGGGAGGGCAGGACGTGGTAACCTTATTGGGTGAACTTCCTTTCGCCTCGATTGGACCAGGTCCCAGGTTCGGACCATGGCGTCTCGGCGAGCCCTCTAGTAGGAATCAAGTCAACAAATTCTGCGGAGCATCATCCCGACGCTCCCACTCGCGACGGACCTCGCGGAGGCCCAACGCACACACTTCAAACTGCTCGCTCAGTCGCCGCAGGACCGCGCTATCGTCTTCGGGACGAGGCGCCGGCAGCGAACTGGCCAGCAAATAGGACCGCTTCCCCTCTTCGCAGTAATCAATCAGATGATCTTTTACCATGGCCTGCTGCATCCGCGGCAAGGCCTCAGGGAACACCCCAGTCCAAAATAGGGTGAAATCACCAATGTGTCGCAAGGCCTCGCGGCGGGCATCGCCCATTCGCTGCTGGCCTTCGGACATCATCTCGGCCACCTCGCTCAGGGGGCGGCCCTCCAGGTTGCGAAGCCGATACACCGCATCGCTGCGGATAAACCGGACAAGCAAGTCTGCAATATAGTCGATCAGGGGCGGATCAGCGACCCCCAAACGAACTTGAAAGGTTTGCTCGGTAATTCCCGAGAAAAACCGATTCAGGACACTTGAAGAAATGGGTTGAACCATAGGGCGACCACCAGTGACGGGGGCTCAGGACAAAGCTCGTCGGTCGCAGGGCCGGGTTATTCGGGAAGTCCGGATCCCGGCCCCCAGGACTAACATCGTCCATCCACTCGAGCATTATTAGCAGAAGTGAACCTGCGCAACAATAGCATCATATAGCCGCATAGAAACGGGTGGGAACCACCCCAGTCCGGTTGTGCCGCGTGGGAAACGTGTGACCACCCCTGGCAGGCCAAGGGGATTCCTGCCAAGATACGCTCCGCTTTCCGTCCCCGGCGACCAGGTGTCGTCGGGCGTTGCTGGGCCCCCATTTGGCGGTGAGATGCCATCTCCCTCCTTTGCCTCGAACGTCGCCGCCGTGGTGCTGGCTGCTGGTCGGGGTACTCGGATGAAGAGCGATCTGCCCAAGGTGCTGGTCCCCGTGCTGGACCGGCCGATGATTCGCTACGTCGTCGAGTCGTTGGCCGCCGCCGGCGTCCAGCGCGTGCTGGTCGTGGTGGGCTATCGGCAGGAACTGGTCCGCGAAGAACTGGCCGGAACCCCCGGCGTCGAGTTCGTCGAGCAGACCGAGCAATTGGGCACCGGTCACGCCGTGATGCAGTGTCGCGAGGCCCTGGCCGATCACACCGGCGCGGTGCTGATTGTGGCTGGCGATTCGCCAATGTTGGCGGCCGACAGCGTGAGCCGCCTTCTCGAAGACTTTGATCCGGCCGTCGACGCCTGCCGTTTGGGCACGGCCCACAAGGCCGATCCCACCGGGCTGGGCCGCGTGCGTCGCGATCCCGGCGGGGCCTTTTTGGGCGTGGTCGAGCACAAGGACGCCGCCCCCGAAGAGTTGGCGATCACGGAAGTCAATTTGAGCTGCTATGTGTTTTCGGCGGGTGAATTATTCTGGGCGTTGGACCGCATTGACCGCGGCAACGTCCAGGGCGAGTTCTATCTGACCGATTGTCCCGGCTTGCTTTTGAACGCTGGCAAACGGGTCGAGGCCCTGCCGGTGCTGACCGAACGCGAGACCCTGAGCATCAACACGCCCGAGGAGTTGGCCGCCGTTGAGGCCGTTCTGCGTGATGAACGATCTGAAGATTTTTAGCGGCCGGGCGAATCCCGATCTGACGCAAGAGATCTGCGAGTACCTGGGCATTGCGCTGGGTCAGGTGCAGATTCTCAACTTTCCCGACGGCGAGACCTTCTGCAAGATCGAGGAGGACATCCGCGGTCGCGATGTGTTTCTCGTGCAGCCGACCTGCCCGCCGGTCAACGAAAACCTGATGGAGTTGCTGATCCTGATCGACTGCTGTCGACGGGCCAGCGCCGATCGGATCACGGCGGTCATTCCGTACTATGGCTACGCCCGGCAGGATCGCAAAGACGCCGGCCGCGTGCCCATCACCGCCAAGCTGGTGGCCAACCTGATTACCCGAGCCGGGGCCGATCGGGTGTTGACCATGGACCTGCATGCGGCGCAGATCCAGGGATTTTTTGATGTGCCGGTCGACCACCTGTACGCCCAGCCGGTGCTGGACGATTACTTCTTGAGCCTGGGACTGGCCAGCGACGATGTGGTCGTGGTCAGCCCCGACGAAGGCCGCATCAAGGAAGCCCGCCGGCACGGGCGTCGGATTGGTGGCCGGCTGGCCGTGATCGACAAGGTTCGCAAGGATGCCGATCACACCGAGCAGCACGAGATCATCGGCGGCCCGTTGGATGGCAAGATCGCCCTCCTGTTTGACGACATGATTTCCACCGGTGGCTCGATCGCCGGGGCGGCCTCCATCGTGTCACGAGCCGGAGCCCGCGAGATCTACGTGGCCTCGACACATGGGGTCTTCGCCGGCAAGGCCATGCAACTGCTGGCCGAGGCCCCGATCCGCGAGCTGGTGATCACCAACAGCATTCCCTTGGCCGACAAGGGTGCCGGTCCCAACATCAAGGTGCTGACGGTCTCGAAACTCATCGGCGAGGCCATCAAGCGGATTCACCGGCACGAGAGTGTCAGCAAGCTGTTCGACGACTGACACACCATGGGGTCGCCGCCGACGTGCTGCTTATGCCCGACACCGCCTTTCTGGCCGACCTGGCCCGGTTCGGTCCCGACGCCCACCAGCCCGCGCCCAACTTGCCCGAGGCGCGGGCCTATTGCCGACACCTGGCCCGCCGGCACTACGAGAACTTCACCGTGGCCAGTTGGTTGTTGCCAGCTCGGCTGGTCCAGCCGTTCTGCGACATCTACGCCTACTGCCGCTGGTCGGATGGCCTGGCCGACGAGCTGGACGATCCCCGCGAGAGCCAGCGGCTGTTGGCTTGGTGGGCCGACGAGTTGGAGGCATGCTACCAGCACCGGGCCGTGCATCCGGTGTTTATCGCCCTGGGCGAAACGATCCGGCAGTTTCAGATTCCCCGCGAGCCCCTGGCCGATTTGCTGGTCGCCTTTCGCCAAGATCAGGTGCAAGCCCGCTACGCCACTTGGGACGAAGTCGCGGCCTACTGCCGATATTCGGCCAATCCCGTGGGGCGATTGGTGCTGTATCTGGCCGAGTGCCCCACGCCCGAGCGGATCGCGTTGTCGGACTCGGTGTGTACGGGCTTGCAACTGGCCAACTTCTGCCAGGATGTGGCCAACGACTGGGACCGTGGGCGGATCTATCTGCCGGCCGACGAGCTGGCCGATGCCGGCTACACCGAGGACGACTTCGCCGCCCGGCGTGTGAACGAGGCCTTCCGTCGCGTCATGCGGCGGCAAGTCGATCGGGCCGAGGGGCTGCTCGACGCTGGCTGGCCGCTGGTGGGCCTGATGCCCCGGGATCTGCGGGTCGACATGGGGCTGTTTATTCGCGGTGGTCTGGCGATCCTCGAACAAGTCCGCCGGGCCGACTACGATGTCTGGCAGCGTCGGCCCCGGGTCTCCAAATGGCGGCAAATCGGCTTGCTGGCGCAAAGCTGGTGGGCCGCCAAAACAGGGCGGGCCGCAAGAACCACGAGCGGTGAAACCGGTGACGTTCGATCTTGAAGCCAGCTATCAGGCCTGCCGTCACTTGGCCCGCTCGCAGGCCAAGAACTTCTATTACGCCTTTCTGACCTTGCCGACCGCCAAGCGTCGGGGGATGTGCGCCCTGTACGCCTTCTTGCGACGCACCGACGACATCGGCGACGAGCCCGCGCCCCTGCCAGATCGACGCGCCCGGCTGGCCGCCTGGCGGGTGTCGCTGGATCGGGCGCTGGGCGGCAAGTTTGACGATCCGCTATTGCCCGCGGTGGCCGATACCGTGCGGCGATTCCGCATCCCCGCCGACTTGCTTCGCGACACCATCGACGGTGTCGCCATGGACCTGGCCGGCTATCATTACGAAACCTTTGACGAGCTGGAAGGCTACTGCTACCGGGTGGCCGGGGCCGTGGGCCTGGCCTGCCTGGCGATTTGGGGCTTTCATGACGATCGGGCCCTGGAGCCCGCTCGCCAACTGGGAACGGCGTTCCAACTGACCAACATTCTGCGGGACTTGGGCGAAGACGCCGACAACGGCCGCGTGTACCTGCCCGCCGAAGACCTCCGCCGCTGGGGTTACACCGCCGATCAGCTCCGCCAAAAAACCGTGAACCCCGCGTTTCATGATCTGATGACCTTCCAGATTGCCCGGGCTCATCAGTTGTATCAGCAAGGCGTGGCCGTGGCCGAATGGCTCGACAAAGATGGCCTGCCCAGCCTGGCGGTGATGGTCAAGATTTATCACGGGCTGTTGCGGGCGATTGAACAACGCCCGGCCGACGTCTTCCGCCGGCGGGTGCGGTTGTCGCGGTTCACCAAGGCCCGCATGCTGGCCGGTTGCCTGCTGTTGCGGCCGACCGCCCGCTCCATCCAACAGAGCGTTGCCGTCAGATGAGCCCCACGGAGGATGCCCCCGAGGTCGTGATCGTGGGCGGTGGGCTGGCCGGCCTCGCCGCCGCCGTGGGGTTCTGCTTGCATGGCCAACGGCCAACCGTTTTGGAAGCGCGACCCTATCTCGGCGGGCGGGCCAGTTCGTTTGTCGATCCCGGCACCGGCCAGCAGCTCGACAACTGCCAGCACGTGAGCATGGGGTGCTGCACGAATCTGCGGCGGTTCTGCGAACTCACGGGCATCGCCGATGGCTTCCAGCGGGAAACCACGCTGTACTTCTATGGCCCCGACGGTCGCGAGTGCCGCTTCCGTCCCAGCCGCTGGCTGCCAGCGCCGTTGCACCTGGCCCCCGCGCTCTGGAGCCTGACCTATCTGACCCGCCGCGAGCGACTCGGTATTGCCGCCTGCCTGGGTCGGTTGGCCCGGCTCCGCCCCAACAGCGAAACGCTCCGCCTCAGCATGCAGGATTGGTTGGCCCAGCAGGGGC
This sequence comes from Planctomycetales bacterium, assembly GCA_050486385.1. Taxonomy (GTDB): domain Bacteria; phylum Planctomycetota; class Planctomycetia; order Pirellulales; family Pb10988; genus JBJHDE01. The sequence goes on from JBJHDE010000002.1 coordinate 6,573, forward strand.
AGTCGCCACGCATGCAAGAACTGTTCTGGCACGTCGTCTTGGTCAGCGCCCTGAGCGAAGACCTACCGCGCATCAGCGTCGCCCGGGCGCGGCAGGTGTTCGTCGAAGGCTTCATGACCCACCACGATGCCGCCACCGTCGAAGTCCCCAGCGCCTCGCTGGGCGAACTCTACGATCGTCGGGTGCGGGCGTGGTTGCAGCAGCGCGGGGCCTGTATCGAGACCGGCGTCCGCATCAAACGCATCGCGTCGTCGACTGACCACTGGCAGCTCACCCTGGCCGACGGCTCGAGCCGGCTCGCCAAGCGGGTCATTCTTGCCGTGCCCTGGCGGCACGCTCACGGCTTGCTGGACGAGCCCCTCGCCGAGCAGGTGCCCGAGACCCGCGCCGCGCAGGACTTGGCCGCCGCTCCGATCACGAGCGTGCATCTGTGGTTCGATCGACCGATCCTCAACCGCCCGCATGCCGTGTTGGCCGGGCAGCGATTGTCGCAATGGGTGTTCGGCCGCGGGACGATTGCCGCCGAGCGCCTGCTGCCCCCAGCCGACGCGGCGGGCGATTCCCGGGCCGTTCGCGAAGCGGAGGCCAGTCCGCCGGGCCGCATGCTGCACGCTTATCAGGTGGTCATCAGTGCGTCGCGGATGGTCAAACAACTGGGTCGTGCCGAGACGGTCGAGCAGGTGCGGGCCGAGCTGGGCTCGATCTGGCCAGCGGCGGAATCGGCCGAACTGGCCCATTGGCAGCTTGTCACCGAGGCCGCGGCGGTGTTTGAACCCACGGCCTACGGAGAGACCCTCCGGCCCGGTCAACGCACTGGACAAGCCGGCTTTTATCTGGCGGGCGATTGGACCCAGACCGGTTGGCCAGCCACCATGGAGGGAGCCGTCCGCAGCGGATTTCTGGCCGCCGAGTGCCTGCTGGATGATCTGGGAGCACCGACCCAATTGCTGGCGGCGGATCTACCGACTGGCTGGCTGGCCCGGTGGGTGATCGCCCGCTGAGCGTCCCGGGGATGCGGCGTCGCGCATCGTTTGGCGATTCACGAAGCGTCGCGTTGGCCGGAGCGTTCGCGGAGGTCGCGATCAATCGCCAACAGCCGGTTGTAGATACTCGTCCGCTCGCCCCGTTGCGAACCGCCAATCGACAGCAGGCCCACGCCGGCCCCCACGGCCAAATCGGCCAGGACATTGTCGCCGGTCAACCGCCCGCGAACGCCCAGGCCCATGGCGTAGCCTGCCAATCGCGCGACGGAAAGGTTCCGCAACAGCTCGGTCAGAGTGCCGTGCCGGCTGAGTTCCAGCAGGGCCCCGTTGCCGATGCCGACTTGCCAGCCTCGCCAGATCGACTCGCTGTCGGTGAACACATCGCAAGCAAACCACCAGGCCTTGCCGGCCAGCCGTTTCATGAGCTGATCCCAGCCGGCCCGGTCGGACGGCGCCAGCGGATCGATCAGGCACATCACCGGATACTTGGCGACCAGGTCGGCATAGAAGGCGACCAGCCCGGCGGAGTCGACTCGGCCGCCCTCGCCCAGGTCGCCGCCAATCTGGTAGCTGCCGTCAGAGAACATCCGCCCGGCGGCAAAATCGGCGCCCAACACCACATCGCGGCCTGGCTTGAGGCCGGCGGATTCGATGGCTTTGAGCAAAATATCCAACGCCTGCCCAGGCGAATGCAGCGGCGGACAGAAGGCTCCGCAACTCTCGATGGCCTCGGCCGGATAGCCTTTGCTGCCCAACAGCTCGGCCAAGGCCACCCAGACTCGATGAACCAGGCGAAAGGCCTGCCAAGGGCTCTCGGCCCCCACCGGCAGAATGCCCAAGCGAGCCCAGCCCAGCCCTCCGCCGTTGGCCCGCGAGGCCAACAGGCTGACCAACGGCAACGGCAACCGAGCCACCAGCTCGGCGGTCATCAGGTCGGGCGTCCGCGGGCGATGCTGGATGGTGGCGATGGTCGTCTCTTCGGCCTGGGCCAGCTTGCCCGCCGCCGCCGTCAAGAAGCGGATATGCCGGTAGAACTCGACTTGATAATGCGCCGCGGCCGCCCGGGCAGCCGCCAACGACACGGCCCACCGCGCGGCCCGTTCGACCGCAGGCTTGCCCGGATGTGGTGCGTTGTCCAAGGCGGAATCCAGCCCCACCTGATCGGTCACATCGAGGCCATCCACCACGGACCGCAATCGGCCCAGGAGATCGGCATCAATCGAATCGCCGGGAAACTCGACACTGGCGCGGCCGATCGCTCCCTCGACCCGAAGCTGAACCTCCAGCGCAGTCCGACCCTGACAGTCGAGAAGCGGCCAGCCTTGGAGTTCGAGAATCTTCGGCACCGACGCACTCCGTGTCGCACCAGGAATCTGGGCTCGCTGGCCCACCGCGGCCTATTCTAACGGCTCGCGAGGCAAAAGGCACCCAAGCGAGGCATCCATCCCCGAGGGATTCTCGCAGGGGCCCTTCCGACAAGCCCCCAACACCATTGAGGAACCATTCACTGGTCGCCCTTGGGGTGCGGGCCCCGGGCGATGGGCACCCCCACCAGGTTGCCCCACTCGGTCCAACTGCCGTCGTAGTTGACCACTTCGGGAAATCCCAGCAGATACTTCAGCACAAACCAGGTGTGGCTGCTGCGTTCGCCAATGCGGCAGTAGGCGACCACCCGGGTGCCGTCGGGTTGCAACCCGGCTTCGCCCAGGTAGATCGCTTCCAACTCGTCACGGTTTTTGAAGGTGCCGTCCTCGTTGACGGCCCGGCTCCAGGGCATGCTGACGGCTCCCCGGATGTGGCCACCGCGGAGCGACCCTTCTTGAGGATAGTCCTCCATGTGCAGCAGTTCGCCGGTGTATTCGCCCGTGCTGCGAACATCGACCAACGGCAGGCCGGCCTGTTGGTGAGCCAATACGGCATCGCGGAAAATCCGATTGCCGTAGTCGGGAGGCGGGGCCTGGTACTCGGTCCGCGGATACTCGGGCTCGGGGTCGCTGGACATCTGCCGACCATCAAGTTGCCACCGCTTGCGGCCACCGTTCATGATGCGGCAATCGGGGTGCCCGTACATCTTGAACACCCAAAACGCGTAGCAGCTCCACCAGTTGTTCTTGTCGCCGTAAAACACGACGGTCGTGTCGCGGGCGATGCCCTTGGACTGGCACAGCTCGCCGAAGCGCTCCTGGCCGATGTAATCGCGGACAATCTGATCGTTCAGATCGGTCGTCCAATCGATATGCACGGCCTCGGGAATATGGCCCTGTCGGTAAAGCAACAAGTCCTCGTTGCTCTCGACCAGGCGAACCCGCGGATCCTGGCGGTGCTCCTCGACCCATTGGCAATCGACCAACACTTCGGGTTTCGCGTAGTTCGCGGCCATGATGAGTGGGCTCCTGGAAGGACAGAGTGGGAGCATGCTGCCGCGTCGTACTCACCCCCTCCACACCGCGCTGGCGGAGTGTGAGGGGCGACGGGTGATCCTCGAATCCTTCGCGAATCGGTCGGGTGACGAGTCGCGATTTCTTCCGCGGATTCCCTCGGAACCCGCGGACCCAAGGGCTTGTTCAAGGATCCGTCGTGCCCACGGCGCAGTCGAATGTGTGGTTTGCTATATCAGCATGCCCCCAGCCTGCCAAGTGCCGACACCCGCGGTTTCGAGCCGTCGGCCGGCGAGTTATTCGATGGGCACGCTATAGATCAGCGCGCCAATCGCTTGCCCTTCCGGCACGTCATTGTAGTGCGGATGGCACATCGCACACTTCTTCATCACCACTGGCACCGGCGTGGCGGCCCGCAACACCCGACGGCCATCCACATCGGCCACCTGGTCCCAATATGCCTCGCCGGCCAACATCCGCTTGGATGCCGCCTTCTCGAAGGCATCGCGAGCCACGTTCTCGGGCTCGTAAGGATCGCCCGTCAGGTCGATCAGCCGGACCTTGTGCCAGCCTTTATCTTCAACCGCTTTGAACAAGGCAATCGCCGCACTGCCGGCGGGGAAGTCGGTCTCGGTGTTGACGTACTTGTCGGTAATCAGCACCACGGCCGACTTGTAGATGTCGTCCAACATCCGCACCGTCTTCCGCGTCCGCTCGACGGCCCGTTGGGCCTCGGTGTCGGTATCCGCCGCACGCACCGTGTGCTGATGGCCGGCGAGTAGGCCCATCGACCAACCGGCCCCAATGACAACCGCCGCCAGAATCGCCGTCGCAAAGCATCGCATCATCGCTTCTCTCCCTGCTAGAATGGGGCAGCCCCGTCCCCCAGGACACGCAAACCAAACCGGACACACGCATCCGGTTTCCCGATGAGTCTATCGCCCCTACAATGCAGGGCAAGCGGCCGGGACACCAAATTCGGAGATTTCTGTCTTGTTTTCGCAAACCGTGGAATACGCCTTGCGGGCGATGGTCCATTTGGCCGATCGCGCGCCGGATGCTCAGACCACCGAGCAGATTGCTCAATCGACCAAGGTACCGCAGGCCTATTTGTCGAAGGTGCTGCAAGCCTTGAGTCGCGGTGGACTGGTGCGATCGCAACGGGGGGTGGGGGGCGGCATCTCGCTGGTGGCCGATCCAAACGAGTTGACGGTGTTGCAGATTGTCAACTCGGTGGAGCCAATCCAGCGGATCCGGCATTGCCCGTTGGGTCTGGCAGCGCATGGGGCCAACCTGTGCCCATTGCACCGCCGGATGGACAATGCCATGGCCAGCGTCGAGACCGCCTTGGGCTCGACGACGCTGGCCGAGATTCTGGCCGAACCCTCGACGAGCCGGCCGTTGTGCGAAATCCCCCGCGAGATTCCCGTCGACGATCCCACCAGCCTGGACAAGGGGCCAGGAGTATGAATCCGGCCGAGCGACTGGTCGCACGTTGGCGGGCCGAGCACTCCGCGGCGGCGATTCGCGAAACGCACCTGTCCTGGGTGTTGCTGGGCGACGAGGTGGCCTACAAGCTGAAAAAGCCCATCGACCTGGGCTTCGCCGACTTCTCGACACTCGAGAAACGTCGCGAGGCCTGCCAGGCCGAGTTGCGGCTTAATCGCCGCCAGGCCCCGGAACTGTATCTCGATGTGGTCCCGCTGGTCGGCCCCGAGGACAATCCCCAGTTGGAAGGCCCCGGCGAGCCGTTGGACTGGGCCGTCAAAATGGTGCGGTTCCCCGACGACGCCTTGCTGATTGAGCAAGCTGCCCACGGCGGGCTGACCGACGCGCGACTCGACCGGCTGGCCGATGATGTGGCGGCCTTCCATGCGGGGCTGCCGCCGTGTCCGCCGCACGAGCCTTATGGCCATGCCCGGCTGATCGTCGATGTGGCCCTGGACAACCTGAAGATCCTCGGCGAGACCGAGGCCGCCAGCAGGATCAGCCCTCGTTTGCAGGAACTCACCGCTTGGACCCAGGCCGAGGCCGCCCGGACCTTTCGCGAATTGACCGACCGCCGCCAAGCGGGCTGGATTCGCGAGTGCCACGGCGACCTGCACCTGGGCAACATGATCCTCCGCGGCGACGTGATCGAGGTGTTCGACTGCATCGAGTTCAATCCCAAGTTCCGCTGGATTGACGTCGCCAGCGACCTGGCCTTCTTGGTGATGGACCTGGTCTTCCGCGGCCACGCCCCAGGGGCCGCCCGCCTGCTGAATCGCTACCTTGAGGCCTCCGGCGATTACGGCTGCGTGCCGGTGTTGCGTTTCTACCTGGTCTATCGAGCGATCGTGCGGGCGTTGGTTGCCGGCATTCGCGCCGATCAGAACTCCGCGGCCGAGACCGCGGGGGCGGCCATCGACGAGATGGCCGCCTACATCGATTTGGCCGAGCGGCTGGCTGCGGCGCGATCGCCCTTTCTGGCGGCCACCGTTGGCCTGTCGGGCAGCGGCAAGACCACGGAGACCCAACCGCTGGTCGAACAGGAATTCGCCATCCGGCTGCGGGCTGATGTTGAACGCAAGCGGCTGTTTGGCCTGGCCGCCACCGATCGGCCCACCGACACGCTCCGCGACAGCCTCTACAGCCCGGAAGCGAGCCAGCGGGTCTATGAGCACCTGGCCCAGCTTGCCGGCCCCATTTTGGAAGCCGGCTGGCCGGTGATTGTGGATGCCACTTTCTTGAAGGTCTGGCAGCGGCAACGACTGGCCGAGGTGGCCCGGCAGCGTGGCGTGCCGTTCGTGCTGTTGGCCTTCGACTGCGATGCGGACACCCTGGAGCAGCGGCTGGCCGCCCGCGCGCAGAACAATCAGGATGCCTCGGATGCCACGGCCGAGGTGGTGGCCTGGCAACGGCAACAGTACGAACCGCTCGGACCCGAGGAACAGGCCCGAGCGGTCAGGATTTCGGCCGATGATGCGTATGAGACGTGGGTCGCCCGGCTCAGGGCAATTCGCGAATCCGCAGCCCCCTGAATTCCACCGGGGCGCCTTCGCTCTCCAGGCAGATGTAGCCGGTGGCGGGCTCGCAGTTGGTCCCGCCCGAGACCTCCTCACCGTTGACCCACAGCCGTGCCTCGCCATTGATGCAGCGGATGTAGTAGTGGTTCCACTCATCCACGCCCTTGGTCAGGTCCTTGGACGGAAAGCTGCGTTGACCGTTGGGCGCCGCGGGCGGGAAGGGCTTCATCTTGGAATCGCCCACCGGAAACACATCGCCGTGGGTGGTGAACCAGTCGGGATCCTTGCCCTGTCGCTGGCGGTACTGCTCGGCGTAGCCATGGTCGAGCACCTGAAACTCGATTCCGTGGGGCAGGCCGCCGGGCTTGAGATTCTCCAGCGAACTCATCGGCGTCCAGGCGAAGATGCCCGAGTTGCCGCCGCTCTGGCGATGCCGCCATTCGCAGACCAGCTCGAAATTCGTGTACTCCTTGTCGGTGCGAATCACACCGATCGGCTTGCCGGTGCAGTAGATCATGTCGCCTTCCCACCGCCAGGTGTCGTCGGCGGTGTTGACGTTGACCCATTCGTCCTTGGTCATCGCCCGCCAACCCTGGCCCGTGCCGTCAATAAAGGCTCTTGGCAGATCTTTCTGG
>JBJHDE010000002.1:13583-25690 GCA_050486385.1 Planctomycetales bacterium
CGGACGACGTGATCAGCGGCTTCGGCCGGCTCGTCGGCACGGACGCCCCACAGCGACACGGCCACCAACGCCACCAGGGCGGTGGGCATCAACAAACGCAAGGCAATCATCGGGAGACTCCTCTCAATCACACTCGAATGGGAACGTTCGGCAGTGGCTGGCCCCAAGGCGCAACATCCCAAGGCCGAGCGATCGGGGAACGCCCGGTTTGCCCCCTGGGACCCGTCCCCTAGCAAGCGCCGTCGCCGACCGTGGGTCAACCCCCGGCGGCCCTGTCTGCCAGCATTTGCGGGCGGTCTCTCACTCGGGCCGGTCGCGGTCAGGGAAGTGAGCTTGACCGCCGCGGGGCCAGCCCGCTAGACAGCCCACCGCGGTGAGGGCGGGCCGAGCGGTCGGCGGTGGAATCCCCGCACCGCCACCAAGGCGATGGAGAACCGATGGCGATTTTCCCCTTTCTTTTGCGTTCCTGGGGCGTCGACCGGGGCCTGGAGGCCCGCGTGACCCAGGTGGTGCAAAGCACCCGCGAACCGGTTTGGCAACTGGTTGGCGGCGTGGTGGCCATGATGGGACCAACCGAGGTCGAGGCCTACACGCTGGCTCACGCCCGCGGGCTGATCGAACAGGCCCTGAGCCAGTCGGCCCCCGAGATTCCCCGCAACAGCCCGGCCTTTGAACGCATCGTGCAAACGGCCTTGCCCCGGGTGGTGGCCTGGGTGGCCGATCGCGCTCGGCAGGCCCGCGACGCACGGCTCCGGCGGATGTCGGCCTGACACCGTGGGCCGTACCGCCGGGAATTCAACTCGCCGCCGAAGAGACCGCCGGCGTCGAACCCGTAACCGCCCGCTTCTCGTGGGGCCGGCTCTGGCTCGCGGGCTCGTCGAGGGCATCCTCGGGCGGTGGGCCATGTTTGAGCTGAATCGTGGTGTGGACGATGCGGAAACGCTCGCGGAGGCCCGCGGCCAGTTCCTCCAAAAAGGCGTCGTCCAAAGTGGCGCCGGGCCGGACCAGATGGGCCGTGAGTGCCACTTCGGTCGTGCTCATGGCCCAGATGTGCATTTGCTCGACCCGCGCCACGCCCGGTTGCTGGGCCAGATAGTTCTCGACCGCCGCGGGGTCAATGCGCTGGGGAACGGCCTGGAGCAGCAGGTCGATGGACTCTTTGAGCAGGCCCCAGGTTCCCACCAACACTAAGATGACGACCAGCAGGCTCAAGGCCGGATCGACCCAGCCGGCGCCGGTCAGCAGGATGGCCACTCCGCCCAGGGCCACGGCCAGCGAGATGCCCGTATCGGCGGCCATGTGCAGAAAGGCCCCGCGGATGTTGACATCGTCGTGCCGGCCGCGGACGAACATCAGGGTCGTCACGCCATTGACGATCACCCCAATCGTGGCCACCACGATGACCGTCATGCCGGGCACTTCCACCGGGTCGGCCAAACGGCGGAGGCTCTCCCATCCCAGATAGCCCAACACGATCACCAGGATCACGCCGTTGAGCAGGGCGGCCAGAATCGAACCGCTGCGGAACCCATAGGTGTAGCGTTGCGTGGCGGGCAGGCGGCTCAGGGCATAGCCGCCCCAGGCCAGCAGTAACCCGATGATATCGCTCAGGTTATGGCCCGCGTCGGCCAACAGCGACATCGATTGAACCCAGAACCCGACGCCCGCCTCGATGACGACATAGATCAGGTTCAGCCCCACGCCGATGGCGAAGATCAGGTTGTAGCTGATCGGCGGATGCGCGTGGTGGGCATGCTGCTGGCACACAGGCGGTCCTCGCGGCGAAGGCCCAGTCCCCTGGGCTCGGTGGTCGCTCGGGCGACAAACCTCGGAACTTGGTCGATATGCCGCGAACCGGCAAATTGTTCGCTCTAGGGGCCTGGGAAATTGCTGCCGGCCGTGTTGCTACCGGCCTGTCGTTGGCCCGACACGGCTGTCATGGGGACTACGCAAACCGGCCGCCAGCTCCCAAGGGGGGACCGGCGACCGGGGAAAGATGTTCAGGAAGACAAGTGCCGCGTCAGTCGGCGGCGGGCGGTTCGAACTCTTCAGACAGGGGGATTTCCACGGCCCCGCCCCAGAGGTGCTCGAGGTCGTAAAACTCCCGATGCTCGTTGTCGAACAGGTGGACGACCACGTCGCCGTAGTCCAACAGAATCCACTCTCCGGTCTGATAGCCTTCGATACTGAGGCGTCGATCGCCCCATTCACCCTGCAGGCAATTGTCAATCTCCTCGCTGATCGCGTGAAGCTGGCGACGGCTGCTCCCCGTGGCGATCACGAAAAAATCGAACTCGGTGGTCTGATTCCGCATGTCCAGAATCACTACATCCCGGCCGCGATGCTCCTCGGCCACACGCGCCGCAGCACGAGCCAACAGGAGCCCACGGTCGGAGCCCTGCCGCACAGACGTCGTGACGTCGATGATGGCCCCTCCTCGTGTGTGGTCAACAAATGTCACTTGGCCCCCCACGGGACCGCTGACAATTGTACTCCAAACCAAGAGCCGTTGGCCAGCCTCCAGGTTCACCTGAAAGGAGGGGGGAGGCATCCCAATCGCTGCCGAATGTTCAAAACGTAACGGCACCGAGGCGACTCACCGTGCTTTGTGCCAGGCCTTGAACTCGTCGGCGGGCAGCACCCCCAAGTAGTAACGCAGATCGGCCACTTCGCCAGAAAGCAGCGAGGGCGAGGGATAGTTGCCCACGGTCGTGTCGGCGTCGCCGCCAATGGTCAGCCCGTCGCTGGGCCGATTGCCGATGGCGCGGCCCGCGACGGTGGGACTGGCCTCCTGGCCATTGACCAACACCCGCATCCTGCCTTGCTGGTCGACTATGCCGACGACATGCGCCCAGTCGCCAAGTTTGAGTGGCTCGCCGGCCTGGGCGTTGTAGGCGCTGCCGGCCGACCGCAACGTGAACACCGGCCGCCCCTGCTTCAGCCACAAGGCCCAGCCTTGCGACTGCCCGCCCTGCGCGATGATCACACCATCGGCGGAACCCGGCTTGACCCAGCCGCCCACGGTGAGCGTCTTGCCGCTGGGATCGCCCGCATTGCCCGAGAGCTGCAAGGGCTGCTCGCCCACGGGCAACCTGAGGGCGACTCCGTGGGGCGATTCGATCAGGTGCTCTTGGGGAATCTCGGGCCGCAGTCGGGCGCGGCCGGTGGCCCCCCGGGCCTGGCCAAAGTCAAACTGCTGCTGCAGCGTGAGTTCGGTCTTGCCAAACTGCCCCGGCACCGGCGGCTGGGGAAAGGTATCGGCACCGTAGCCTTTGCGGAGCCGTTCGAGTTCGGCCTTGAGTTCGGCCACCAGGGTGGCGTACTGCGGATCGTCGTACAGGTTGCGGGCCTCGCTGGGGTCGTCCTGCAGGTCGAACAGTTCCCACTCGTCCAACAAGTGATAATGAATCAGCTTGTGCCGCAGGGTCCGCACGCCGTAGTGACGATGCACCATGTGAACCGCCGGAAACTCAAAATACTCGTAGTAAATGCTCTCCCGCCAATCCTCGGGCGTTTGCCCCTTGAGCAGCGGCACGATGCTGTGGCCTTGCAGGTCGTCGGGAATCTCGACGCCGGCGATCTCCAAGAAGGTCGAGGCGAAGTCCAGGTTCTGGACCAGGTCGCTGTTGTCGCTGCCGGGCTTGACGGTGTTGGGCCACTTCACAATCAGCGGCATCCGCAGGCTTTCTTCGTACATCCAGCGTTTGTCGTACCAGCCCTTATCGCCCAGGTAGAAGCCCTGGTCCGACGAGTAAATCACAATCGTATTGTCGGCCAGGCCGGTGTCGTCCAGATACTTGAGGACCCGGCCCAGGTTGTCGTCGACACTGGCGATGGTGCGGAGGTAATCCTTGATGTATCGCTGATACTTCCACCGCACGAGATCCTTGCCCGTGGGCGGATTGGCCCGAAACGCCTCGTTCTCGGGGCCGTAAGCGGCATTCCACTTGGCAAGCTGTTCGGGTGTCAAATTGTTGGGCGGCACGAATTTCAAATCGCGATTCGTCAGGTGCCGGGCGATGGTCATCTCCTGCACCGCCGTGGCCGAGGTCCGCGTCTCGTGCTGGTCGAACAGACTGTCGGGTTCGGGGATCTCGATGTCTTGATACAGGGTCAAGTGATCGGGACCCGGCGCCCATTCACGATGCGGGGCCTTGTGCTGGTACATCAGCATGAACGGCTTGTCGGCATCGCGCATGTTTTCGAGGTAGTCCAAGGCCATGTCGGTGATGATATCGGTCACGTACCCTTCACGGCGAATCCGGCCCTCGGGCGTGATGAAGTCGGGGTTGTAGTACAGCCCTTGCCCCGGCAGCACGATCCAGTGGTCAAAGCCGGTGGGCTCGCTTTTGAGATGCCACTTGCCCACGATGGCCGTCTGGTAGCCGCCAGCCTGCAACAGCTTGGGAAAGGTCTGCTGCGAACCATCGAAGGTCACGCGGTTGTCGATCAGGCCGTTGGCATGACTGTGCTTGCCGGTCAGGACCACCGCGCGGCTGGGGGCACAGATGCTGTTGGTGCAAAAGCAATTGCGAAACAGCATGCCCTCGCGGGCCAGCCGATCGATGTTGGGCGTGGTGTTGATCTTCGAGTCGTAGGCGCCAATCGCATGGCTGGCGTGGTCGTCCAGAAAGACAAACAGGATGTTGGGCCGCTGATCGGCGGTGGCGGGGATGGCCAGGCCCCACACCAACACCACGAGGACAAAAGCCAGGAGTGCGTGTCGCATCGATCGAATCATCCACGGTCAAGAGCACAACCAGATTCCCGCACCATGCAGGAACCCGCTGCCTTGGTGGTAATCGGCCCCGAGGCCCGATGCAACCCGCCGCGGCCCAGCCACGGCGTTCAGCAAGCGCGGTGACCCGCAAGCTCGCCGCCCGGCAGGCGGTTGAAGACCGACCGCGATCGGGTCATGATGGCCCGGTTGGGCGGACCCGACACCCCGGGACACACCGGGACCGCCGCTTTTGCCCGTTCGATGGGAATGTCATGCGCTTGACCGATCGCTTTGACCAGGCCTGGCTGTTGGCCAGCCAATTGCATCGCAATCAGCTTCGTAAAGCCACCGAAGTGCCCTATGTGGCGCACCTGATGAGTGTGACCGCCCTGGTGCTGGAACACGGCGGCAACGAAGACGAGGCGATCGCGGCGATGCTGCACGACTGCGTCGAAGACCAAGGCGGGGCCCGCGTGCTGGAAACCGTCCGCCAGACGTTTGGACCCGAAGTCGCCCAGCTTGTGGCCGATCTCAGCGATACGATCCCCGACAACGAGGCCGAGGCCAAGCCGCCTTGGCGACCTCGCAAAGAGACGTACCTGGCCCACTTGGAAGCCGCTTCGCCCAGCGTGCTGCTGGTGAGCTGCGCCGACAAGCTGCACAACGCCCGCAGCCTGCTGGCCGAGCTGCAACGCCATGGGCAAGACGTGTGGACGCTGTTCCGCGGCGGCCCCGAGGGCACATTGTGGTACTTCCGGACCCTGGTCCAGATCTTTCAAAGCCGCCAGGAAGTCCCCCGCGAACTGGTCAAGATGCTGGCCGACACGGTCGATCACATCGCCCAACTGGGCACCGTCGGCCCGGTCAGTCAAAGTCCCCCGGCCGAACCCGTGGGCTAGCGCTTTTGCCCGGGCCGCAACGGCCGATCAGGGATCCTGCCACGGGTGCGAGACATCGATCCGCGAGGCCGGGCGATGCGACCGCAGGTGCTTGAGCCGATCCTCGTTGGTTTGCCGCAGGTCGGGCGGCACCCGATCGCTGGGCGTCCGCGGACGCAGCGAACGCACCGGCGAGGCCGACTGCGACTTGGGCGGCGGGGCGAACTCCGGCGGGGCCATCCGCGGCGGGGCGTGGGCGACTTCTTGCTGGCGGCTCCCCTCCGGCACCTGGCCTACGCCTGCTTGGTGCGGTGGTTGAGGCCCGTGCTGATTCGGCCCTCCTTGCTGCATCGGGGCGGCGTGCTGCATCGGGCCAACATGCGGACCGGGCCAACCCTGCTGGCTCGGCCCAGCATGCGGCATCGGGGCGCCGTGCGGCATGGTTGTGGAGCCGGCCAACGACTTGGCGGGTGGCTGATGCGGCGGCAGGGCATTGGGATGCGCCGTCGTGTTGACATGCGTGCTGCTCAGGCCGTGATCCCGCGGAAGCTGCCGCGGCACGTTGAGTTCGGGGACACCCTGGCCAACCGGTCGGGCGACCGTGCTGCCGATCGTGGTGGTCCGCAGGTTGCGTCCGTTGGCCACTTCGCGCTCGGGGGCCACCGGCTGGGAGGCGGCCCCTTCAAGAGACGTTTGCCGAATGCCACCGCCACCGGGCGGTTCCTTGGCAAGCTGATGCGGCAAGGGCTTGGGTCCCGAAAGATGCGACCGCGACGACTCGCCCAGGCTCACCGGACCTTCGCCCTCGGGCTGAAAGCGGGCCACCAGCGAGATGGTCATTTCCGGCCCCCCGACGTCGTCCCAGGGCAGCCAAACGTTGTAGCTCGGGCCAAACTCGTTGTCCGTGCGCAGCTTTTCCAAGTGCTGCGGCTCGAACACGTACTTCCGCGTCGGTCGGTGGTCGCCGGGTTGGCGGTTGTATTCGTCAAAGGCGTACACCGTGAGCGTCCCACGGGCGAGGCCAGGCACGCCACTTTCGGGATCGACAAACATCACGCGACCACCGAACCCGCGGATCGCCTGCCCTTGAGGGCTTTGCACGTTGGTCTCGCTCCAGTAGGCCACCACCGAGACCGGCCCCCGCTGATACTCGTTGTGAGCCGTGGTCCAGGGGATGGGCTTCCGCATGTCGAAGTCGAGCCACTGCACCAACGGGCTACAGCCCGAGACCGTGAACAGCCCCACGGCAACAAGGCCGAGACGAGCGAGCGACATGACCATGGGTTCCCTCCCGACGGTTGGGCAACGCGGTGTTCGATTCGGTATGCTGAACGCTTGTGTCTTGGCGGTCCTGATCGTCCTTGCCGGACCGCGGGGCTCGGTCGCTCATTTGGTCTCGGGCGTGGTTTCGCGCCGACGCTCGCTGGGCCCAGTGGCCTTGACGCTGGGCTCCCAGGCGGTGCGCTGTCCCGGGGCCAGCGCGGGGCCCGACTGCTGCTGGACCCGCGGCCGATCGCCCTCTTGACGACTGGGGGGGGCCGGCAGGCTCTCGGACTCCTGGGCCGGTTTGATGAGTTCCGGGAAGATCAGGTTGCCTTGCTCGTCGGTCTCGGGACGAATCACGCGGACCTCGACCTCCTCCATGCCGTAGGGTGCCCCGTGCAGCCCCAGGTCGCCGTGGATCCGCTCGACGTCTTGCAGGCACCAGTTCATGCGCGCCGCTTCGATCGCCTTGAGCCGATCGGCATCGGCCTCGCTCCGCACAACGTGCGGCGTCATGATGATCAGCAGCTCGTTCTTTTCGACCTCTTCCACATCATACCGGAACAGGTGCTTGACCACGGGAATGCTATCCAGCACCGGCACGGTCCGCCGCACGGTCGAGCGATTCGGCTGGATGAGCCCGCCCAGGATGATGGTCTGTCCGTTGCGTGCGCTGACGGTCGTCTGGGCCGTGGTCGTGTTGATCCGCGGACTGCGGATGACTTCGCCCGTGGGGCCAAACGCGATGGGAATCCCCTCGGCCTCGGGGCCGACTTCGCTGCGTTCGGCGTCAATCTCCATGACGACCACATTCTCGGGGCTGACCCGTGGGGTGACCCCCAGAATGAGACCGACGTTCTCCAGCGTCACCTGATTGGTCTGACCAAACTGGTTGGTCGCCGTCCCGCTGACGATCGGCACCCGCTGACCGACCTGAATGAAGGCCGGCTGATTGTCCAGGGTCATCACCTGCGGCCGGGCCAGCACATCGACCCGCCGCCGCTGTCGCAACGCCCGCAGCAAGAACGCCACGCTGTCGCTACTGGCACTGAGCACCAATCCGCCAAAGCCCAAGGCCGAGTTGCTGCGGCCCACACCAAAGCTGCTGTAACCCTGCGGCCCCACCACGCCGCGGCTGGCCGGCGAGTCGTTCGGAATTTCGCCGGGTGCAAACCGAAAGCCCGGCCCGACGATGCCGTTGCCCACCAGGCCACGATCAAACAACACGCTGGATTGCAGACCCAACTCAATGCCAAACTCGTCGGTCCCAGCCAGCGTGATGTCCGCCAGCAGAACCTGAATCAACACCATCGGCGGGCGAGCATCAAGCTGGTCGATGATCTTCCGCACCTCCTCGAAGTACCGCGGCGTGGCGCTGACGATCAGGCTGTTGGTCACCGGCTCCGAGACGACGACCACCTCGCGTTCCAGGCGCTCGAACGGGTTGACCAGGTTGGGATCCAGCATCAACACATCGCGCTGCTGGAACAGAAAGTCCTGAATGGCGGCGGCCACGTCCAACGCCGGGGCATTCTTGAGCCGATAGACCACCGTCTCGCGATCGCGGACCTCGTCTTCGTCCAGCCGCAGTAGCAGGGCCTCGACCACCAGCAAATCGTCGCCCGAACCGCTGGCGATGATGCTGTTGGTCCGCTGATCCACCGAGAACCGCAGCGGCACCAGCGAGGTCTCGCCGGCCACCAGTCCCCCCGCCCCAAAGCCCGGCAAGCCACCAAACTGCTGCTGACCAAACAGGTCTTGCAGCACCAGCGCCAGGCTGAAGGCATCGCCATTGACGATGGTAAACACCTTCATCTGGCTGCGGGCCGCCGGCACCTGATCCAACTGACGAATCAACGTGGCCACCAGCTCCATGCTCTCCGGTGGGGCCGACACCAACAGGGCGTTGGCCCGCGGGTCGGGCGTGATCCGCACATCGGTCAGAATGCCCGAATCGATCTTCCGTTGACCGGCGGCGTCAATCGTCAAGAACCGCAAGGTGCTGGATCGCGGCTCGGCCTGCGGACCGGTCAACTGCTGCTGAGGCAGCCCCGGAACACCGGTCACCTGCTGCCCCACGGCGGTCAACAGCACCGGAGCCAGGTCGCTGGCCAGGCTGTTCTGCAGGGGAAACACCCGCAACTCGTTGACGGTCTGATTTTCGGGGCTGTCGATCTTTCGCAGCAGCAGCAAGGCCTCGGCCACGTCGCGAGGGCTGCCTTGCACCAGAATGCTGTTGGTGCGGAAATCGGCCGTGACCAGCACCCGGGTTCCCAGGGCAGGGCGATCGGCAAAGAACTCCTGCAACGTGGCCTGGGCGGTTTGGGCCCCGGCATGCTTCAGGCGATAGACCTCGAATTGCGTGCCCGGCTGCACCGGCTGATCGAGCCGCTCGATCAAGTCAATCACCGTCTGCACGCTGTCGCCCTGGCCAATCAGCAGCAAAGCGTTGGGCTTGACCAACTCGGTGATGCTCACTCGTCCCTGCCGTGGCAGCAGGATGTCTTCATAGATCTGGCGGACCAACTCGGCCATTTGCTGGCTGGCCACATGCCGCAGGTGGACGATCTCCAACCGCGGTTCGTTCTCGACACTGACCCGCTCAATCTGCTCGATGATGGCCACCACCCGCTGCACGTCGCGGGCGTTGCCGCGGACCACGAAGGCATCGAGACCGGGGATGTATTCAATTTGCACCGGGCCGATGGGTCCCCGCTCGTCGGCGGCTTGGCCCTCGACGGCCGCTTCGGGGGCGGGTTGGGCATTGGCCTGCCGGTAGGCGGCCGTCGCCCAGCGGACTTGCCCGGGATCGGCATGGCGGATCGTGACCAGATGGACGCGATCCCCCGAGGTCTGATTGGGAGCATCCAGGGTTTGAATCAGGCGACGGAGCTGCTCGGCGGCGTCGGCCGGGCCATCGATGGCGAGTTCCTGATTGTCGGGATGGTACAGCACCAGCACCGGCGGGCCCTCGGGCTGCAAGAGGTGAGCGGCCATCACGCCGCTGGCGTCCTCGGGCATGTCTTGCCAGCGGCTGTGGAACAGCCGCCCCAGGGCCGCCATGATCTCGCCGCCATCGGCGTAGCGCAGACCAATCGGTCGCAACGGACCCTCGGGCAACTCCAGCGGGCCAGCCGGCGGCGGGACAAAGTCTGGCGCGGCCGGCGGCTGCGGAGCTGGCATGGGTTGGGTTCGCAGCAATCCGGCAATCTCGCGGTGCATCGACGGCGGAGCCAGCACCACGATCTGGCCGGTGCGGCTGTCGGCAGCCACCCGCGAACCCGGGATGTGCTGGGTGCGACGTTCGAGTTCCTGGGCCCAGGCGTGCAGGTACTCGCCCGCGACCCGATAGCCGCGGAGTTCGTGATTGTCCTGAGGAGCGGCCGGCTGCTGCGCTGGCGGAGCCGCCGGCAGATCCAAGGCCGAGATCACCTGCCGGGCCAGCTCGTGGTCGGCCTTGGCCCCGTAGACGATGATCCGGTTGCCTTGGGGATCCACCGAGGTGTGGCTTTGCGGATTCTGTCCGGCCAGCACCCGCCCCACAATCGGCACCAGTTCCTGGGCTTGGCCATGCCGCAACGGATAGGCCAGGCTTTTGCCCTCGGCGGGTTGCGGGGCCGGCTGGGGACCAGCGGTCTCGGGACGTGCCGGGCTGGGGCGTGGAGCCCGATTGGGACCCTGCGCCTCAGCGGTCGACAAGGCCGCGACCCACAAGCTTAGAAGAACTCCGAGTTGGGCCGCTCGGAAACACATCGCGCGAAAGGCTGCCATCTGTCAGTCCGTCCGAAGTAGACATCGGGGTTGACTGGCTTACCCCCCCACCTGTGCATTCAAGCACAGAGGTCGCCCGGGGCCGCGCCAGAATCGTCATCTTCGGTATCGTCCGAACAATCGGCAAACTTCATCAGCAAAGGGAAATCGGTAGGAGCGCTCACGGTTGGCGGTCGTCCGACCGAGTGGCCACGAAGAAACCCCGCCGACCAAGCTGGTCGCGGGGCTGCTTCGACCCATGACAGGGGGCACATGCTCGGGGCGCGAGTGACCGATGTCCCACCCTCTCTGGCAGGCATTTGCCAGATGAGTTCGGTCGCCACGGCCAGCCGTGACCCGACTTACAGGGAATTCATCAAAGAGCTGCCATTGCGGGTGAACAACCCTTCGGCCGCTTCGCCAAGGGTTCCCACGGCCACAATGCACACCAGGGCGACCAGGGCCAGCAACAAGGCATATTCCACCATCGTGGCGCCGCGGTCTTGCCGAACGAAGCGGGCGATGGAGTTGGTGAGTCGATTCCACATGGCGGCACACGTTCGGAAAAAGAAGAGAGGGGGAGCAACCGCGACGAACACAGGGCCGAACGACTTACTCATGGCACTGGCGAGAGTCCATCCCCCGCGAACGCCCCGACGACTCAAGACCAGTTGGGGCCAGAACAGCTAGTTGGTCGAAAGCCAATCCACTCAACCAGGGGGTCAAACAGGCTGCTGCAAAATGACGCCCCCAGATGAGGCGTCCGATTTCCCTCATTGCAACAGCAGCCTGCGCGCCCAACTTCTTGAATTTTGGGGAAAATAATCCAAAACTCCCGAAAAATAGGCTTTTACCCCTAATCCACGCGGTTGGTGCTAGCAAAACACCCATCCAAGAACTGGCCTTTTTCCACTCATGTAAATCTTTGGTAACAGTCACTCACCATCCAGGAACACGGCGCAAAGCCCACTTTACAGGAGAAGGGTCCAATACCCCCCCGTCAAGTTCCCGTTTTGGCACGACTGCCCCAGCATGCATCCAGGCGTCCGCTGCCCAACCTGTGAGGGCAAGCCTACCGTCCATGGGCCTGGGGTATTCTATCGACCTGGGTTGCCGTTGAGCAAGCCGTATCGACGGAGCTTTTTGTAGAGTGTCGGACGGCTGATCCCCAACTTCTGGGCCGCACGCGAGCGATTGTACCCACTCGACTGCAGGGCCTGGGTGATGGCCTCCAACTCGGCGTGATCCTTGCTCTCGGCAAGGGTCTGCGCATCGCTACGCCCCGGGGCGGGGGTAGCCACAGTCGTCGATTGGGCCTCAACCGCCACGGCCACTGGGGCCTCGACGGCGTCGGCTGGTCGACTCTTCAGCACAAACGGTGGCAGGTCGTCGACGGCAACCAGGGCCGAAGGCGCCAGGGCCACGGTGCGCTCCACGACATTGCGAAGCTCGCGGATGTTGCCCGGCCAGTGGTACGTCTGCATGGCATCCAGGGC
>JBJHDE010000002.1:25700-27622 GCA_050486385.1 Planctomycetales bacterium
GAAACCCATCAATCTGCCGACGATTCCGCAAGGCAAACTCCCGCAAAAACTTGCGGGTCAGCTCCCGAATCATTCGCGGGCGTTCGCGGAGCGGCGGCAGATGGAACGGGACGACATTCAGCCGGTAGAACAGGTCGGTGCGGAACCGCCCCGCGTGGGCTTCTTTTTCCAGATCCTTGTTGCTGGCGGCAATGATCCGCGCCTTGACCGGCTGGCTTTTGTTGGCCCCCAGCGACTCGAACATGCGATCCTCGACCGCCCGCAGCAGCTTGATCTGGCTTTCGGGGGGCAGGGTATCGACGTCGTCCAGCAGCAGGGTTCCGCAGCCGACTTCGGCGAATTTGCCGACCCGATCGCGATCGGCCCCGGTGAAGGCCCCGCGGACATGGCCGAACAGCTCGCTTTCGATGAGGTTGGCCGACAGGGCCCCGCAGTTGACCACCAGAAACGGCTCTTCGCGGCGGTCCGAGAGATCGTGAATCAGCCGGGCCAGGCGGGTCTTGCCGGTGCCGGTCTCGCCGGTCAACAGGACAGTGGTCTCTTGCGGAGCAACCCGGCGGACCTGGTCAATCATCTGGCCCATCTCTTCCAGATGGTACAGAAAGGAGTCGTCCGACCCGACGGTCTCGATCTGTTGAGCGGCTTCGCTTTCAGCGCGTTGGGCGGCACGTTGGGCCTCAGCCAATTCGCACCGGGCCCGCACGGTCAGCAGGTCGACCCGAAACAGCATGCGGTTCAAGTCCAGAGGCCGGACAAACCAGTCGGCCACCCCCCGACGCAGAAAGTCCAGCTTTTCGAAGGGACGGTCTTCGTCGCTGACCACCAAGGTGGCGGCGGGCTGACCCGTGCTGGCGACATCGTCCAGGGCCCCTTGCACCCAATCGCTGGACCCCGACCCACCCACATGAACCACGGCCAACACCAAGGTCTTGCCTTGCAAGTGCCGCAACCCCACCTGGACGCTTTCGGCCACGATCAACGCCAAGTCGTCGATGGAGTCCACCACCGAGCGCAGACTGTCAATCAACGAGGAATCCTGGCTAACCAGCAGGGTGGTGGCTTGCTGCATGATGGAGGTCCTATCCCACGTTGATAAGGGGCTGGCACATCACAAAGCCCCATCCCATGCAGGGATAACTTTCCCCACACTGGAATGGCCCCTTGCAATCCTCAACCGCCGTTGGCCGAATGGCCAGGAACGTTGAACCTGATCGACGGAACCGTTCAGCAGGGGAGACATACTACCCGAACGGGTGTAAAACGAACGGCAAACTGCCTGAAACCTGTCACCCCCATGAGCCAAAACGTTGCCCATTGGCACTGATTGTTGCCAATCGCTAACACAGTGTCAAGCAATTTCCGCCTGGGGCTGGGGTCGCAGTGCCCAATGGGGGTTGGGAATTTTCCTGACGAGCCGATCACGCGAATGGCCCGGGCGTCGGTGTGGGGCACACAACCGAGTCCCGGGCCATCGAGTTCGCGCGAACGCGAAGGGCACATGCTCTTGGGGGTCGCACACTCACCGCCCCGCGGATTGGAATCCGTGGGCGACCGTGCGACTCCGCCAGTGGGCCGTCTTACCGTCCGTTTGAGGGAGACCCCGGAGCCTGGTTGGCTTCGGTCTCGTAGACCGCCGCCCGCACCGGGTCGGCGTAGGGCTCGGCCTCGGGCTGGACATAGTCGGCCAGGCTCGTCCGCTGGCCGGGCTGCCGGTAGCCCAGCGGATCGCGTTGGACCAACGGCGTCAGTTCACCCCGCTGTTGATCTCTAGGGCTGACATCGGCCCGGCCACCCGGATGAGTTGAGGCCGACACCTCGGAATTGATGATTCGCTCTTCGATCACCCCATCCTCGCGACCAATCCAGGTTGGCTCGTCGAAAATCTGGGGAAACGCCCCGGTACTGAACGCCCCAGGCGCTTG
>JBJHDE010000003.1:0-16866 GCA_050486385.1 Planctomycetales bacterium
GACCTCGCGTGACGCCCGAATCGTCCATGGTCCATATTGCGTCATGCCTGGTTCACACCTCCGAGGGTCGGCCAAGTGCATCGAATCCGTCGAGCGGCGATTCTAGCGGCTGCCATCGCCGGCGTCTTGAGGATGGGTGGGCGGCGGCACCTCGACCCGCCACCGCGACAGCGGCCAGCTACCGCGATAGCGGCCAGCCGGCACGCGGGGGATCGAGTGGTTGGATTGCTGGCCGCCGCAAGGCACGTCACAATACAGCCCATGAGCTGAACGCCGATGCCTGAAGCCCACCCGACCTGGCGCCGTTCCGCGTGGGGACGATCGGCCCTTTTCAACCTGGAAGGACGTCATGCAGCCCAGTGGTTCCCAAAGTGTTGGCCTGAAGTCGAGTCGTGATTGGTTGGCCCGCCGACGGGTCATCTGGCCCGTTCTGGCCGGCCTGCTGCTGGTGGCCCACCCCGTGGCGGCCGATTGGCCCGAGTTCCGCGGTCCCGGCCATCAGGGGCATGCGGGCGATGCCGCGGTGCCGACCCAATGGGACCAGGACGGGCTGGCCTGGAAGGTTCCCGTCGCCGGCGAGGGCTGGTCGAGCCCTTCGGTCGTTGAGGGGCGGATCTATCTGACCGCCGCGGTCCCTCAGGACGATGGCAACCGGCCCGATTATCAACTCACCGGCCTGTGCTTCGATGCCGCCAACGGCCAATCCCTCTGGCAGACCAGCGTCTTCGAGCAGCCCGGGCGGGGGTCGCCGTCGATTCACTCGAAAAACAGTCATGCCAGCCCCACGCCGCTGGTCTACGATGGCAACGTGTGGTTGCATTTCGGACACATGGGCACCGCCCGACTCACGACCGATGGCGTCGTGGTCTGGAAGGATGTCCCGCTGAGTTATCGACCCGTCCACGGCAATGGCGGTTCGCCGGCCTTGGCCGATGGCAAGCTGATTTACAGTGTCGATGGCGCCCAGACGCGCAGCGTGTTGGCCCTGGACGCGCTGACCGGGCAACAGGTCTGGCGGCTGGATCGCGAGGGCGATCCGGGCAAGAAGTTTGCGTTCTCAACGCCGCTGGTGATTGATGTCGACGGCCGGTCGCTGGTGATCAGTGCCGGGGCGGGCACGGTCGATGCATTGGACCTGGCCACTGGCGAACGGGTGTGGATGGTCCGCCACGGCGGATATTCGGTGATCCCACGACCGGTGTTTGCCCACGGATTGCTGTTTTTGTCTACGGGCTACGATGCCCCGGAAGCCTTGGCGATCGATCCGACGGGACAGGGTGATGTGACTGACAGCCACGTGCGTTGGCGAGTGCGGCGGGGTGCCCCGCATACCCCGTCGATGCTTGTGGTGGGCTATCAGCTTTACATGGTCAGCGACCGGGGCGTGCTGTCCTGCGTCGAGGCCGCTTCCGGCGAGGTCGTCTGGCAAGATCGCATTGCCGGCAACTACTCGGCCTCGCCCATCTATGCCGGCGGCCACTTGTATTTCACCAGTGAAGAAGGCCGCGTGAGCGTTGTGAAGCCCGGGCCAAAGTTCGATCTGGTGGCGACCAACGAACTGGGCGAACGCACGCTGGCCTCGCCCGCGGTGGACGGCTCGGCCTTGATCTTCCGCACGCAAGGCCACCTGCTGCGGATTGAATGATTGACCGTCTTGATGGTGGCGTTAACGCATTTCGCCGCCGGAGATATCGCCGACGCCCAATGGTTCACGCTCGCCAGAGATGCACCATGCCGGCGATATCGGCGGCGGCCAGCCAACGGCCTTCGGCCGATAAGGCGATGGCCGACAGCCAATCCTTGAACTGTCCGCCGCGGGGCTCGTGCAGGCGAGCGGCTTCCTCGCCGCTTTCGAGTTGGGTGATCTGCACGGTCGTGTCGCGACCGGCCGAGAGCAGATACTTGCCGTCGGGCGAGTACAACAGGTCGGTCACGCCGTAGCGATGATCGGCCACGGTCCGTTGAACCTCGCCGGTGGCCGCATCCAGCAGGTGGACCTTGCCCGAGCCGATCTCGCCACCTTGACCGACCGCCACCTGCCGGCCATGGGGCGAGAACGCGGCGGCCACGAACCCCCGGCCGACGAACTTGCTCCACTTTGACGAATACTCGTAGCTGTTGTCGCGCTTCTTCACGTCCGGAAACTGCACAGCCAGCACATCGACCGCGACCTCGGCGGCATCCACATCGTAAATCCGGGCCTGAGCCGGCGGCCGATCAAAGCTGCCTCGCGGGTGGCAATACTCGCCCACGAAGGCCCGGTTCGCCTCGGGATCGAGCACCGCCGACACAATCCAATTGCCCGGATGTCCCTGCCAGGTGGCGACCGGCTCGCCGCGGGCGATATCCCACACCCGCACCGCGCCGCGGTCGTCGCCCGAGATGATTTGCCGGCCATCGCGACTGATGCCCAGGGCCTGAATCCAGTCGGTGTGGCCATCCCAGGTGGTGGTGGCCGATTGCGTGGGCAGGCTGACGCCGGGGGCGGTCAACAGACTGTCATCGCGGGTTCGCTTGGCTTCGCGGCGGCGGGTGTCGCGATCGAGGATGACGTCAACCGGGCTTCCCGTGGCTGGCGCATCCAGATTCCAATGCCGGATGCTGTGGTCCAGGCTGGCCGAGACCAACGTGTGCCCATCGGCCAGGGCGACCAGTCGCGAGATGCCGTTGGTGTGGCCAATGAGTTTGCGAACCGGCGGCGAAATGGGCGGCTCCGGCTGGTCGGCCTGGGGCAGTTCCCAGACCAGCAATTCGCCGTCCTGGTTGCCGGCCGCCAGCCATCGCGTGCCCACAATCGCCACGCAAGTAGGCCACGAGCCCTCAAAGGGCAACTGCCAGATGGGCTGAAAGCCCTGGGGATCGAACTCGGGCATGGTGCCGCCTCGACGATGGTCTGATTTCCGCACGACGCTTGCCAACACGCCTGGCCCATTATGCCAACAGGTCGTTGACCACTTCCGAACCGAACGGGGCAATCGGGATGGGCCGCGATCCGGCGTAGTGCTCGGTCGTGGGGTCGATGCCCAGGGCCTGGTAGATCGTGGCAAAGAAGTCGCCTTCGGTGACCTTGCCGTCGGTCACGTCACGGCCTTCTTCGTCGGTGGTGCCATAAACCAACCCCCGCTGCGTGCCACAGCCCGCCAGGGCCGTGCTCCAAGCGCGGACATAATGATCGCGACCGGCCCGGTTGTTGATGTTGGGCGTTCGCCCGATCTCGCCCATCCAGATCACCAGCGTCGAGTCCAACAAGCCGCGTTGCTCAAGGTCGACCAACAAGCCCGACCAGGCGTGATCCATCGGCGGCAGCAGTCCCTTGTGACCGGTGAAGTTGTCGGCGTGGGTGTCGTAGCCGCTCTGCCCGACCTCGACAAAGGGCACGCCGCGCTCAATCAGCCGACGGGCCAATAGGCAGCGCCGCCCGAACTTGCTGTCGCCGTACAGTTCGCGATGCTGGTCCCACTCGCTGTCCAGGTCAAAGGCATCCAGGGCGGCTTGCAGGCGGCGGGCGGCCTCGTAGCTTTCGCGATGATACCGCGCGGTCTCGGCGGCGTGCTCGCGGGCGTAGCGATCTTCGACAAAGCTTCGCAGGGCGTGGCGGCGGGCCTCGCGGTCTTCGGCCAAATTGCCTTGGGCAAACGGTGGCAGCCGACCATCGTGATTCAACTGAAACGGGGCATAGGCTGGCCCCAAGAAACCCGACCCCGAATTGCCCTGCGACGAGATCTTCACAAAGGCCGGCAGGTTGCTGGTCTCGGAACCCAGGTACTTGCCAATGACGGCGCCCAACTCGGGAAAGCGGATATTTGCCGCTTGCGAATAGGCGGTGTGCATCAGGTGGATGCCCTGCGGATGATCGATCTCCGAGGTCCGCATCGAGCGGATCACCGTCAGCTTGTCCAAATGCTGAGCCATCCGCGGCAACAACTCGCAGACCTCGACACCGGGCAGCACCGTCGAGATCGGCCGAAACGGTCCGCCGATCGGGGTGCCCGGCTTCATGTCGAAGGTCTCGAACTGGCTGCATCCGCCATTCATCCACAACAGGATGCACCGCTTCTGACCGCTTTGCACCTGTTCGGCCAACTCGGGCGAGGCGAACAACTGGCCAAAGTTCATCACACTCGCGCCAGCGGCCGTGCCCAGGCTGCCTTTCAGCAACGCCCGACGCGAGAGATGTTGGTGATGGTGGGCGGGGGGCTGCATGAAACACCTCCGACGGGCCGTGGCCGACCCAAGACTCGTAACGAGCGGACACTGGAATCGACTTACGAGCCCGGTCGATCGCACGACGGGGCTCGATCAAACGTGCATTTAATGGTTGAACCGAAACTCGCTTGAGGTCATTAGCACCCAGATGGCTTCGGTCAGCCGATCGCGGGGGGCATCCTCGGCCGAGAGGTACGCGACAAACTCGGCCCGTTCTTCGTCGTCGGGCGGTCGATTCAAAATGGTCAGGAACAGCCGATCGACCCGTTCGCTCCAAGGGGCCTGGCTGTCCAGCAGCGTGTGATGCAGGCTCCCGGCATCGGTGCGAATCAGCCGGGGAAGCTCGCCGTTGTTCAGGTACAGATGCTCGCGAAGCCCGCCTTGAAACGTGCCGGTCCCATCGGTGACCTCGCCGAAAAAGCTCAACGCATAGCCGCCGGTCACGCCCTCGAAGGCATTGTCCTCGGCCGGCGGCTTACCCGCCGCCGTGGCGGCCTGATCATAACCGGCGGCGATCCGCCACGAGCGAAACAGCTCCTCGGCCGAGAGTGGGCGGCTGCGGGCTTGTTCGTAGTACCGCGGCAGGGCATCTTCCACCGAGCCCCGGCTCGACCGTTGATAGGTCTGGGTGTTGACCAATTCGCGAATGAAGGCTTTCAGGTTGTAGCCATCGGCGACCAATCGTTCGGCCAGCAGTTCGTACAACTCGGGGTGACTCGGCGGATTGAACGAATTGACATCGCCCACCGGATGCACCAGCCCGCGTCCCAGGAATTGGGCCCACACCCGATTGGCCACGGCCGGCGCGAACCAGGGATTGTCTTGCGAGGCAATCCAAGCGGCCAGGGCGTCCTTCCGTGAGAAGGCCGGCGGCGGCGGAACCTTGCCCGAAGGAAACCGCCGCGGCTCGTCCAGGTCCTCCGGTGGTGGCGGCTCGTCCAGGGCGGCGGCTCCCAGAAACTTCGGCGGCACCGCTTCGCCCTTGGTGCCGGCCGACTGTTCGGCCGCCGGACCGGCAAACAGCAGCTCACCGGCGTTCTTCTCGCCAATCACCCACTGGGCGCGATCGTTCTTCTTGCCAATCTCCACGACCTCCAGTCGCGCCAAAAAGGCGGCCATCCCGTGGAAATCGAGCTGGCTGTAATCTTCATAAGGATGATCGTGGCACCGGGCACACTGAAGCTGCACCCCCAAAAACACCTCGGTCATCGCCTCGATGGCGTCTTCGGGCCGGTCCTTGTATTGCACCAGGTACATCGGCGGGCCATCGTCCACCGTGTTGCCTTCCGCCCGCAACACGGCGGCCGCCCACTGGTCGTAGGGCACGTTCTCGGCGAATTGCCGTCGCAGCCACGCCTGGAAACCTTCCCGCTTGTCGGTCTGATGGCCCGGCGGATTCCGACCAAACAAAACCATGTCCCAGGTCTCGGCCTGATGCCGGGCGAACCGCGGATCGTCTAACAGGCGGTCGACCCACTTGGCCCGCTTCTCGGGATCGGTGTCGTCAAGAAAGGCGACCGTCTCGTCGTAAGTCGGGATCTCGCCGACCAGATCCAGGCTCACCCGCCGCAGAAACTCGGCATCGCTGGCGGGTTCCGCCGGGGTGATGCCTTGCTCGTCCCAGGCTTTGGCCACATGGGCGTCAATCAACGCCCGCAGCGGCGGCTCGTTGGCCGCGACCACGGCCAAGGGGCACAATAAGATCAAAGCGGCCAGAGCCAGCTTTCCGGGGAGCGGCATCACCTGGGCCTCCTCGCTGGGCAAGCGCCGGCCGACATTTGGTGGCGGCCCTCGGCACGGCGGATTGCGGAATGGTCCCTTGGGAAGAGTTGTCCGCTGAAAGCCGGTTGGTTAGCAAAAAAACACGCGGCCCAGGATGGCTTTCTCAGCCGTCCGCCGGGCGACCAGGGAAAACACCCCAGGCCGCTCGTCCGCGGCTTCCCGGGGCTTGTCGAAACCAGCCCTTGATTCACTCGGCGGGGGCCCGCCAGATTGTCTCCATCAGGGCGTAGCCCGCGGGGTCAAACTCCTTGAGTTCCGAGCGCACAAACGGATAGAAGTCGTTCATCCCGAAGTAGCTCTCGCTGAGTTCCGCGAAGTACTCCTTGTGATCGGTCATCGCGTAGTGCCGGACCCGCCGGCCATCGATGTTGAGCACCTTGTCGTACTTGCCGCTGTCCCGGGCCTTCTCAAACACCTCGCGGATCTCGGCGTGATCGAAGCCCAGCATCCGATCGTGATAGCCGTGGGCCAGCTCGTGCAGAACGACCCAGGGCATGCGGCCCGAGCGGCGAATGTTGATGAGCCGTTCGACATTGGGGATATGCACCGCCTGCTGCATCGCCGGATCGTAGCCATTGTTCTTCAGCCAGCCCACGCTGGGGTGGTACTGCAAGTTATTCAGCGGGTGATCCAAATCCAGAAAGATGGGGATCTCGCGGAGTTTCGCCAAGCGGTCGGCCGGCACGACCAGTGTGATGTCAAACAGTTGCATCTCCAGCACCCGCAGGCCCAGCCGGCCGGTGTCCTGGTGCTCGCCCGCCAGCAAGCGGCGATCGACATGGACCTGCCACCCCTCGACGTCGCGGACTTCGTGCTCAATCTCGATGGCCGGCCTACGGGCTTCCGCCGGATCGCTGCCAACCGCGACCAGCGACCAACCCATCGGCAGGCCCAACGCCAAGCCCATGCCCAACACGACAGAAAAGGTGATTCGCACGCTGAAATCTCCGGGAAAACAAGCAAGGGTGTCGGCCGGTCCCGCCGCCACGCCCACGCGGGACGGGCGACGGTTGGGCCATTGACGGTTGGGCCATTGATGGAAACGGTCGAACCGCGATCACTTGGGATCGAGGTTCTCTTTGAGGTCGTCTTCGGTCACGGTCGACTCGACGCCGTTCTCGGGCACCTCGACATGGGCGATCCACAGGATGGCGTTGAGCACCACCTTGCGGAAATTGTCGTCGCCCCAGTTGCGGTGCATGTGTCCGCCGGTGAAGCCGAAGCCCCGACCGCCGTTGGGCCGTTCGGCGGCCCAGGCCACGTGATGGGCCTGCCCCTTGGTCTCGCGGACATGCGGATTCGCCCCGTGGGCACTGTTGCCATCGCGATACACATTGTCCGGCGGCACCGCCGTCAGAATGGGCGTCACGCCTTCCATGCCTTCGCGAAACCGCATATGAAAGTACCACTCGTCGCGGATGCTGAACGGCTCGACACCGCGGGTGATCGGGTGATCGGGCAGCTCCTTGAACTCGGCCGTCCAGAACGGATTGACCGACCAGAAGGTCTCGAAATACCCGCCAGTAAAGTCCAGAAACTGCTTGCCGGCTCGGTCCTTGGGCACCTCGACGGCGTAGTGGATCATCGCGATCCCCACGCCCCGCTCGGCCAGTTCCTCAAACCGCTTGAGTCGCTGGTCCCGCAGCACCGGGTGACCCCCGCCACCATCGGAAAAGATCAGCACCGCGTCGGCGTCGTCCAAGGTCGCGTCGTCGCGAACCCAACCGTTGAGATGGGCCTCGACCTTGATGCCCGGCACATCCTTCAAGCATTTCTGAAACAGCAGCACGCCGGCATTGTGTTCGTGATCGCCCGGGCCGTGGCTTGGGCGTCCGGCGATGAGCACGATTTTCTTGGTTTCGGGTTCGGCGGCCTGAGTGGCCAGGCCGGTCCAAGCCAGACCGATCCAGGCCAGCAGGCACAGTTTCGCAAGTGTTTTCATCGGGGCGATGGGTGCATTGGGGAAAACGAGGGTCACCACGGGGTCGCGGCGACGGACGCCAACCCACAAGTGAGGGTGTTCGACCATCGCCTTGAGGATGAGCCTAAACCAGCCATCCCCACAAGGCAACGCGCGGCCCACGGCCAACCAACCTACAGACCGCGAAGCGCGCTCCGTCCAGGAAAGCGAAACTGGCGATTTGGTCCGCGAGCGACTATCATCGTCGGAGGCGCACCCTCGTCTCCGCGGACATCCGACGTGAATCCTGATCCCTCGCAAGATACCTCGCTCACCCTGCTGGAGCGGGCCAAACAGCAAGATTCGGATGCCTGGGGTCGCTTGCGGGATGTGTACGTCCCCATGATCGGGAATTGGTGTCACCGATCGGGGGTCCCCGAGGTCGACATTCACGATGTGACCCAAGAGGTCTTTCTGGCCGTCCACCGCAACCTGGCTCGCTTCCGTCGCGACGAGCCCGGCCAGTCCTTCCGCAAATGGCTGAAGTCGATCACCCGCACCAAGGTCGTGGATTTCTTCCGTCAACGGAATCAGCAGGCCCAGGCCCAAGGTGGGACCGAGGCCCAACAGCGGCTGGAGCAGATCACCGCCCCCGAGGCCCCGGACCACCTGATCGAGCAGGAGGAAGAGAGCATCCTGCTGCAACGGGCCGTGGAACTGGTCACCCGGGAGTATCCCAACTGGTATAAGCTGGCCTTTTTGTTTTTGGTGGTCGAAGAGCGTTCCCCCGAAGAGGTGGCTCGCGTATTATCGAAGAAGGTCAGCACGGTCTATGTCGCCAAGAGTCGGGTGCTGCGGCGGCTCAAGAAGGAGTTTGCTGATGTGCTGGAGTTTTGCTGACCCATTGGAGGGTTGAGTGCCCAGTGGGCTGGCCCTCCACCCCAGCCAGAGCAATGGCTGCCGGCCTAGGTTGCGTCGAAAGCTCGGAGGGGGGAACGCCAGCGATGGAGATTGGCCACAACACGCAGCTTTGCCCAGACCGCGATCGGCTCCGCGAGTTCCAAAGTGGCGGCCTCTCGGATGACGAGTGGGAGCAGCTTGCCGAGCACCTGGACAGTTGCGACATCTGCCGCGAGGTGATCGCCGACTTGTCCGACAGCGGCGATCCGCTGGAGCAGCAAATTCGGGCCGCCTACCAGCAACGGCCTCAGGCGGTTGACGAACCCATCTTGCAGCGGCTCCTCGCCACGCCGCCCGGGGCCTCAAGCGATGACAACCTGGGGCCCGGCCGAATCGACCTGGGCACAACCTTCGAACTGCCCAGCCAGATTGGCCCCTACCAGGTGCTCGGCCGCCTGGGCGAGGGCGGCATGGGCCTGGTGCTGCGGGCGGTGCATCGGCATCTCGAGCGGAATGTCGCGCTGAAGATCCTGCCGGTCCATCGGCGGATGAACGCTCGGGTGGTCGAGCGTTTCCAGGCCGAGATGCGGGCGTTGGGCCGCCTGGATCATCCGGTGATTGTGCGACCGACCGATGCGGGCGTCGCCGACGGGCTGCACTACCTGGCCATGGAACTGGTCGACGGGCTGACGATTACCCAGTTGATGCGAACGTTGGGGCGGATGCCCTTGCCGGCGGCCGCGGCCATTGGCGTGGAGGTCTGTCGTGGGCTGATCTATCTGAACCAGCAAAAGCTGATTCATCGCGACTTGAAGCCTTCGAATCTGATGGTCACCCGCCAGGGAGCCGTGCGGATTCTGGATTTGGGCCTGGTGCGGTTTCCGAAAAGTGGCGAGGACGGCGAGTCGATGACCTCGGCGGGGCAGGTGCTGGGCACGCCCGACTACATGTCGCCGGAACAGATTGATCAGTCGCCGGTGATCGACATTCGGGCCGACCTGTACAGCCTGGGTTGCTGCTTGTACGCGATGACCAGCGGTCGGCCGCCCTTTGCGGAAGCCCGCGGAACATTTGCCAAGCTGGACGCCCACCGTCGCCAGCCCGTGCCCAAGCTGGCCGCTGGCCCATGGGACCTGCCGCCGGAGTTTTGCGAGCTGGTGGCCTGTCTCATGGCCAAGGATCCCCAGCGCCGGGTGCAAACGCCCGAGCAACTGGCCGTGCGGTTGAGTCGCTGGGCGGATTTCAGTCGCCTGGCGGGATTGGTGGCCGAGTCGGAAGCCAGCTTGCGGGGCGAGGCGAGCGTGGCCGAGATTTCGACGGCCACGCGGCAGACCGATACGCTGAACACGCGACCTCGGCGGATGTCGCTGCAAGCGGCCTTGATGGGTGTGCTGGCCGTGGGGCTGCTGGGCGGCGTGGTGGCGATGGCGGCTTGGTTGGGACCCACCGACGACCGCCTGGCCGGAGCCGTGAGCCCTTCGGCCGTGGTGCTGCCAAGCGACGACGTCGCGCGTCCGCCACTTGAACCACCTGGGACCTCGGCGGCCACCCCGCGGCCGAATCGTTGGCACAACCTGCTGGAGTCGAGCCCCCGGGCGCTGTTGTGGCCCCGCGGCGATACGGCCAGCGTGTTGAATTATCATCCCGAGCGCGAGCAGGTCACGCTTGTCTCGGACGACTCGGCCTATGTTGAGCTGGGCGAGGTTCAATCAGACAGCGCCACCGTGCAGCTTGTGCTGTATAAGAGCCGATGGTCGGGCAATGCTGGGATTTACTTTGGTTCGCAGGCGATGGACGAGGGCCGGCAACTGCAATTGCAATTCGTGG
The DNA here is from genome assembly GCA_050486385.1 of Planctomycetales bacterium. GTDB lineage: Bacteria > Planctomycetota > Planctomycetia > Pirellulales > Pb10988 > JBJHDE01. The sequence goes on from JBJHDE010000003.1 coordinate 10,616, forward strand.
GCTTTCGCTTGCGTGACCGCCACAACCCCAGCGAGGGCCACCTGGCGACCCGCGGTTACAACCGAGTTTATCGTGATGCGACGGGCGGATACTCAATCACCTCGCACCTGCTGACGAGTAACCCGCTAGAAACACCCCAGGGCGACTTGATGATTGAACTGCGGATTGATCAAGGGATGCTCAGCGATATCCGATTCGACGGCCAACCGGCGCCGCGATTGGTCGAGGGCTTTCCGGCCCAAGACAGCCCCGACCTGGATTGCCGTGGCGGACTCGGGATCTACGCCGTCTCGGACACCCTCGTGGTCCGCTCGGCCCGGTTCATGATCCGCGAGCCCCATCGACTGGATGTTCCTTGAACACTCGGGTAATACGACTCGTTCGTTTGGGCCGCGGCCTACGGTTGCCCTTGCTTCATCATCAAGTGTGCGTCTTCGCACCCGCAATGATCAACGTAGTGACATTCACGAAAGCATTCTCGCCTGTGGCAACAGCCTGGTCTGTTTCAAGCTTTTCAAGAAGCAGCTCTGCTAGCAGTTCTTACGCATCCGGAACGAACAGCAATGTGCGATCTGCCACCCGGCTATGACTTGCTACTCGTCGAAGAGGCCGTTTGGTTGCTCACCCAACAGACGAATAATCCAGCCTACGACTTTGCGTTCGACTCGACTTTTGCTTGCCGGCGCCCTTGGCAACGTCCGGGGGATGTCACTGCTGTCGCTCGTGTCGGCGCACCGCCAGACTACGACGGGCTTTTCAGTCATTTGGCCGATTGCGGAATTACCCTTGTTAACTCGCCCCGTCAACACCTCAACGGCAGCGAACTCCCCGAATGGTATCCCTGTATTGCAGATGTCACTCCGAGATCCGCCTGGTACGATTCGCCTCCGCCGTCGAGTGTCGTGGCCGATTCGATCGGTTGGCCCGTATTCGTCAAGGGGGCTCGCCAAACCAGTCGCCACGACCCGCGAAAATGCATCGCACGTGAACCAACCGAATACGAGCAGTTGATTGAAGAGTATCGGCGTGATGCTATTCTGGGTTGGCAACAATGTGTCATCCGCGAATTCGTCAGACTGCGGCCGGTTCAATGTAGTTTCACGATCAAGATCCAGCCATCCTTTGAGTTTCGAACGTTTTGGTGGCAAAAGCAACTCGTCGGGGCTGGGCCGTATTGGTCACAATTTGCCAACTATGCGTGGACCAATGCCGAACGTGACGCATGTCTCGCTGTCGCGGGTGCGGCTGCCGCACGGGTCGATTGTCCCTTCTTGGTCGTCGATATGGCTCAAACGCTCGATGGTGATTGGATTGTGATTGAATGCAACGACGCCCAAGAGAGCGGTTACGCGGGCGTATCACCGTTTGCCCTATGGAACGAGATCATTCGTCAAGCTCGGCGGAACAATGCGTAACAGAAGAATGCACCTGGGTTCAGGAGACTGCTGTGGGCGGACATCCCTACTGGTATTTCGAGAAGCTCGACGGCGACGTGGATCGTTCGTTGCAGGCACTGCGTGAACGCGAGTTCCAGGCCGGGCGTTACAACCCGGTTACGCCATTTCCGCAGTTCCCGATTGGCCCCGATTCGCCTGCCCCCGGCGCTCAACACGCTTCATTTGAAGAGATCATGAGGCATGCCGCGGAAAACGGGACTCGCTCAATTCTCGATATTCACCGAGTCTCCGAGTCACCCGAGTTCTTTGCGGTCTGTCCGCTCGCCGATGCCGTCCTGCTCGACTTGTATGGTACGACTCAGCCAACCCGAAGTATGGTCGAGTCAAACATGGAGTTCCTCGAATATGTTGAACGCGGCCAAGGTGTGTTCATAATGCTTTATCAGAATGGTCAGCCGACGGAGGTGCTTTTTGCCGGGTACTCTTTCGATTAACGCCACAGTTGCCCTTGCTTCATCAAATCGTGTGCCACTGCTTGCTGGCAAGCAGTGCGATCTGCTGATAGACATTGAACAGTCGAGTCGAAACGCAGCCATCACAGCCAACTTGAACCGTTACCAACACGCCTTGCCTGCAAGCAAGCCGTGGCACACGTGAGGGTGCCCTCCTCGTGATATCGTTTCACTGCCAGCAGGCCTGGGCATTTTCGTTATCCTGTTTTTTCCCCCGACAGGGCTTGCTAGATAGTCGCTGAATGGCTGGGGCAGTGTTATGCCTGGCCGAGTTGGTAGAATCTGTCGCTAGGCCCTGAAAAACACCCGCGTTCTGCACCCGACACGGGCGCCCATCAAGTTGAGGATCACACACTATGTCAGCATTCATGACGGCGGTCGAGTCTCTTATTGATGACATCAAAGGCGGACAGGCGTGGGTGGATGAACTCAACGATCATTCGCAGAAAATTGGCAGCCTTTATTCCACGGCCACCGCCCGCGAGATTGACGACGCGCTCGGCCGGTTCGCGTCGTTGTTCCCGGCCGTGCCGCTGGTGGCGCTGGGCCATGTCGCCATCACCTGCGGTTCGCTGGTGGAGCAGGGAGGTGATCCCGAGATCGCGGGACCGGCGCTGCTCGAACGGCTCCCCCGTGTCAACGAGACGGCCACCGACTTTTACCTTCGCTGCCGCGCTCTGGCCGAATCCGAACCCGAAGTCATCGAGGAGTTGCGTGCGGATCTGGCCGAACATGCCGACGACGAGGTCGATGTCAACAGTCTGCCGGCAGCGGCGATCATCGACGAGCACGTGGCCAACTACGGTTGGCACTACCTGGCTCAACGCTTCGGAACGGCGCTGTTCGAGGACGATCCGGCCTCCGTGCTGGGGCACATGGCGGAAGAGTTTTTTCGCTTCGGCCTCATCGCCCATCTTTCACGGTCCAGGAGCTTGCGGCGAGCGGCGCGGGCCCAGTCCCAGCTCCTCGAACAGACCTTGCGGGCCGATGAAGCCGCCGGTTCCCAACCGAGCTTCCTGGTCATCATGTTGCAAGTCCTGGACGACGAGCCGCTGCTGGTCGTGCATGTTGAACAACGCAAGGGGTTTGAGATTCGCATTGCTGGCATTGCCGACAACTTTCAACTGAACACGCTACTGGCGGGAGCAATCATCGGACCGCCCGGCGAGGGCATGCTGACGGGCGAAGCGCCAAGCCCACGGGCGGTGGCCCAGTGCCGCGATTTGGCCGTCGAGGATGACGACGGCGAGCACGTGATCGGGGCGTTCAACCTGTGGAATTGGAGTGGTCTGCAAGCCGACGGCCGCCTTCCCGACGACCAAATGGCGAGTTCGGAGCATTGGATTTGGAACGAAGGTAGCCCGGCCGACATCGCTCCGTTTGAAGGCCGCCGGGTGGTGCTGTTGGCGCCCCCGCCTTATGAAAGGGGTTGGCAAGCGGGCCGTGCGTTTCACGGCATGGTCGGCGAACTGAGCGTCGAACGGCAACTGAGCGAGCCAGAGGTCGCGGATTGGCTGAATCGTCTGGCACGCGCAGCAAACCCGTGAGCCGCGGCTCGATGAGCCTGCCGCCATCCCGGTTTTGGGCGAGTCAACGTTCTTGCGGCCGTCTCCTATTGTCGATCGGAAGCATTCGACAGCAAGAGGAATCCGCGTGGGATGGCGGCAACCTCCTCACCGTTTGAGTTCCCACCACTTTGGCCGTTCGTCAGTTATGCAAAAAAAATTGCCGAGAAGGATGGTCGTGTTGGGAATAGCAAAAAAAGGGTGAACGGCGGTCGGTCCATGGGCCCGATGCCGTCCACCCCTCCACTTTCACCACGCGAGGCACGGTGTCCATCCGCTTGGCGGACGGATTTACCGAATCGATTACGGGTTTTCCAACAACTTACGGGATTTCATAAGCGAATTTCCGTTTAGCGACTTACGCGATCAGGCGTTTACGTCAGGCGTTTTACGGAGTTACACGCCTCGGTGGTCAGGATCAGGTGGTTGCATGCGGGGCGTCTCAGGCTTCGGGGACGATCCACTCGACCTCGACCAGCACCACCCCGTCGTTGTTACTCCACTCGTAGCCGTCGTGGAAACCCAAGAACAGCTTGGATGCGTTCTCGGGCACCGTCAGCGTCGTGCCGTCGCCAATGGCCAGTTGCGTGGCCGGCGCCTGCTCGGTGGGCGGCCCCTGGTTGAATTCCCACATGGCCAACAGTTTGTTGAGGTTGGTGTCGATGGGCTCGATATCGTCCGAATTGTAAGTCGGGGACTTGTAGCCCTGATTCTCCAGGGAGCGGGTCGCTGACAGGCCGTTGGGGCCCGATTCGTTGTTGGTCGAGGGATGATGCCGCCACGGACCCCCGTAGGCCGAAAGCTTCACACTGGTGGCGCCCTCAATCGGCTCCAGTCCAATAGGCGTGTAGCCCACGCCATTCTCGCCGTAGGGGCCGTTGGTCACGGTACCGGCCCAGGCGAACCACAGGCACATCTTGGCGGTGACGGCGACGGTCACCTTGGGGTCTGGCGTGCAACCAAAGAAGTCGATGAAACTTCGCTCGGCCAGCCAGTGGTTGTTATGCCGCAACCACACACCCAGGGTGTTGGGCAGTCCGTTGCCGGGTTGGCTTTGCGCCCAGGGGACCTGATCGTTGCGGAAGTCGCGGGGCTGTCCTTGTTGATACGGTGCCAGGACCGCGCCGACCGGCGGTGGAGCGGGGCCGGTGGGTTGATCGGGAACGGCGGCCTGGTTGGGATACACGCCCACCCAGACCTCATCCGGGATCAGTGGGCCGACAATCTCGCCTTCGACCAGGATCTTACCGGCATCGACATCAACACAGGCTCCGGGGTCGGGCGTGTTGACTTCGATAATGTTCCCGGTACTACGGGGAGTCAACGTGGGACGGGTTGAATCGGGGGATGGGACAGTGGTCATTAGAGAAGAACCTCGTTTAAGTGAAAACTAACAACGTTGGAACCGCGACCGCTCACGGCGCACACGGTCCCAAAGGCTGTGCAACGTGCGCAGCCCAAACCTCAAACAAATGTCGAACCTAGACCGAGCGTACGAGGGTCAGCCGGAGCGCTGGGGGCCAGAAGAGAAGGCCAATAGCGGTGCATCTGGGGGTGCTGCCGAGTGCCGCGTTCGGACTCCGCCCCACCGCGATTTGGCGTCCGCGGTTGGGGCACCCAGGAGTCCCATTCCAGGAATTGGCTCGGACGCCACCAGCCGGGTGGCTTAAGCGCGCTTGTCACCAACGTCGCTGGTGGCAAGTTGCCCATTCATTTCCCAGGCCAGCTCCATAAACTGTTCGCGCTGGCTGGCCGTCAGCAACTTCATGAAGGCCAGCCGCGCCGCGTCCGAAGCCTGCTGCCTGTCGTAGCCGTAGCTACGACAGTAGTCGAGCCACTGGGCATGGGCTTCGCTTTCGGGCATGTTCTCGTCAAACGCCATGGTCAGATCTCCTCTGCGAGGAATCGCCACCCTGTCAGGCTGCCCAAGGTCCGACGTGTGACCTCGGTGAATTCAACCTCGATCTTCCGATCCCATGGGCCCCTGCGAAGTTGGGTGCAACCCACCCGCACGAACTTCGCAGCGTGTGCCCCAGGCCCACCGGTTTGGTGGCGAGTCAACAACTCTCACAGAGTAGAACGCCATCGAATAACAGAATCCGACAGTTTCGGCGGAACAATCTCCCCAGAAGGTGATAAATTCTGATCGGTCGTCGGCGGCGGTTCAGTCGTACACGCTCCGCAGAAACCGCAGGCCTTGGGCAAACTCGTCGGGGGCGTTCTCGGCGTCGTCGCGCTCCAGGGTCAGGTAGCCGCGATAGCCTTGCTCGTCGAGTTCGGCCAGCAGCCGGGCGACGTCCACCTGGCCCCGCCCCAGGGGGACGCGATGGCCGCGGTTCATCAGCGAGTCGCGGGTGCCGTCGGTGGCGTACACATGCTGAATCCGCGGGCCCAGCGCCGCAACGGCCTCGTGCGGATCGAGCCCGTTGGCGGCAAGCGCCCCAGGGTCGAGGGCCACGTTGATCGAGCCCTCGGGCAACTGATCCAACAGACCCGCAAGCTGCGCGCCCGGTTCGCTGCCGGTTCGGGCCGCCAGCCAGGCCCCGACGCGATGCCCGTAGACCCCCAGGTCCGACAGCACATTCAGCAGCAGGTCGCGGGCGGGTCGCTGGGTCTCGGCGTCGGGCACATGGCCAATGCTATTGGTCACCACCGGCACGCCGAAACGGCTGGCCAGCTTCATGGCCTCCTTGGTGGCCTGCACCCGTGCCTCCAGGGCGTCAGGATTGGTGTAGCCGCGGCGGGTCGGAAAGCGCACGGCGGCGATCCGTAGACCG
>JBJHDE010000003.1:16876-18135 GCA_050486385.1 Planctomycetales bacterium
AGACCGTTTTCGTCCAATAACTTGCGGATCTGACGCACGGCAGTTTGCGAGAGCGCCTCGGGACGCAACTCGCCCCGGGCGTCCAGCTCCACGGCCGCCGCCCCCATCTGGGCCGCCAGCCGGATGCCCTCACGGAGCGGTCGCTTGAAACTGGCCAACGAGACGGCCACGCGGGGCAGGCTCATGAATCCTCCATCGTTTGGGCTACGGTCGACTCCGGCCCTCGGGATTGCGCCGGGCCTCCTTGTAGTGTCCCACAAGTTGGAAAAAGGTCTACCGCGGCTGGGGGCAAGAAATCCCGAGCGTCGTGTCCACCGGCCGTTGCGCTCGGGCGTTTTGACTGGTGACGTTCCTTTCGACTCGCTTGTCACACTCTGGTGCCATGATTCAACACATCGCCTTCCGCGGTCTCAGCCTGTTCGCCCTGAGCCTCCTGCTGTCGCTTGGCTCGCTCGACGCCGCCGAACCCAAGCCCAGTCGCAACCCCGCACCCGCGGCGCCCAAGGGGGCCGCCGAGGCGCCGGCGACCAACTCGCTGGACCAAGCGCTGTTTCTGGAGTACCGGGCCGCCCGAATCCAACAGGTTCAGGCGATGGGGGAAATCTGGTTTCCGGAATGGCGCGTAGGGACGGTCGCTCAAACCTATCGCGATTTGAGCCAAGAGATCTTGCGGATCCAACGTGCTGGCGGCAGTCCGCGATTGCAGCGGCACCTGAGCAAGGCCGAACGGACCAATACCACGATCGGAACCCTGTTTGGGCAGGGCGGGGTCACCAAGATTCGCCCACTCATTGGGGTCATCACACCCAAAGGCGGGGCCGGTGCGGGAGCCGAGATCGACACCGATCCCCACGGCGAACGGGGCCGTGAGATCATCCGCCTGTTGCAAGAACTCGAAGAGCAGGAAAGCAAGCTAGCCGACGAGCTGTTCCCCGATCACTGAGTGGCGTCGGCGAAAACCTTGCCCGCCGGGCCGGATTGGGGCCGAGCGACACCGCCGGGTCAGAAGTCGCCGGTGCCCTGACGCACGAAAGCCCCGCAGACCTCGACGAGTCTGCAAGTCAGATAGCCGGAGGTTCCTCCCAGCCAGGCCAGGCTGGCCGAGGCCACGACCACGCCTTCGGCTGAGGGGCCGGCCGGAACGGCCTGGGTGATGACCAGCCAACCGAGCATGCCTCCCAAGAGTCCGCTCGCCAGGGCGATGCTCAGCGGCCACTGGGCCGACTGCTTGGCCTCCCAGCAGCGGCTCTGAGTCGGGG
>JBJHDE010000003.1:18145-26936 GCA_050486385.1 Planctomycetales bacterium
GGGCAACCGGTGGCAGTGCCGGATTGCGGCGGATGACGGGACGAAGCTGACGGTGCCCCAGACCCGTTGAGAACAGGTGGCCGGCAATCAACAGGCCCAGCACAACCAACACGGTGGCCGTGGCCGGCGGGAACCAGCGAAACGCGGCCAGCACCAGCCCCACGGCCACGGTCAACGCCATGAGCGAGCGGATGCCAAAGGTGGCGGGTGGATCGATCGCGGGCATCGGCGGCATAGAGCCCCCCGGGTTCGGGGCGAAAACGGCAAGTGGACGTGCTGCGGGCATTGTAAGCCGCGGCACGTCCACCGGCCAGAATCGTCTTGGAGCCCGTCGCGCGATCAGCGCTTCGAGAACTGGAAGCTCTTGCGGGCCTTCTTGCGACCGTACTTCTTCCGTTCGACCATGCGCGAATCGCGGGTCATCAGGTGAGCGTCGCGGAGGTCTTCTTCCACGCGGGGCTGGAAATTGCACAGCGCCCGGGCAATCCCCAGGCTCACGGCTCCGGCCTGACCCGAGGGGCCGCCACCGGCCACGCGGACGCGGATGTCGATGCTGGGGGCCAACTCGGTCTTGCGGAGCGGGGCCAGGGCCTCGTGCCGGTGCTTCTCGGCCACGAAGAACTCGTTGAAGTCGCGGCCATTGACGGTAATCGTGCCGCCACCGACCTTCACGCGGACTCGGGCGACCGCTGTCTTGCGGCGCCCCGTGCCCAGGGCCTCGCCGGTGCTGGTCAACACCGGATCGCGATAGACCTTGGGCTCCTCGACCGGGGCCGCATCGTCGGTGTCGGCCGCTTCGCCCAGGGTCAGCTTGGGGCTCTCGTCACCGGCATCGGGATCCGCCAGGGGCGGCAACTCCGGGGTCTCGTCATCAACCATGAATCACGCACTCACGGGGGCAAGCAATAGGAAGAGGACAACCAGCAACACAGCGCCTCGTAGCCGCAATCAACCCAGCTCTTTGGCTTCGGGTTGCTGGGCCTGATGCGGGTGGTTGGGGCCCGCGTAAACCTTGAGTTTCTCGAGCATCCGACGCCCGAGCTTGTTCTTGGGCAGCATCCGCCGCACGGCCTCAGTCAGCACCATTTCTGGGCGACGCTCGATGGTGCGTGCGTGGGGTTCGCGGCGTTGCCGGGTGTAACCGGTGTACCACGCTCGGCCCCGCTGCTCCCACTTTCGGCCAGTCAGGCGGATCTTTTCGCAGTTGATCACGACGACAAAGTCGCCGGTGTCGACATGCGGGGTGTAAGTCGGCTTGGTCTTGCCCATGAGGATCATGGCCAGATCGCTGGCCAACCGCCCCAGAATTTTGTCTTCGGCGTCAACCAACCACCAGGCCTGTTCGACGTCGCCGGGACGACCATCCGAGTAGTCCGTGGCCGGAACGGCCGGCTTGGCAACCCAAGTTTTCGTGGAGACGGTGCTCATGAACACTATTGAAGCGAGGACGATTCCAGGGACACACTTTCCCGCAAGCCGCTGGGAGCCTCATTGCGCCCAAACTCGGGAAAACACGAATCTTACTGCCCCCCTGGACAAGCGCCAAGGAGTGTTGCGCACGATTTTTGCGGGAGATCGACCGGCAGGCAGGCGGCACTCGATAACGAGGCCGCCCCCCGAGCACGATTTCAAGTGGCCGGGGATGCATGGGGCCGCATCAATGGACACGGGTCAACTGGTAGTCGGCGGCATCGGCGCTGGGTAAGGCCGAATGCCCCATCAGGTAGGTGTCAATCTCGCGGGCGGCCTCGCGGCCCTCGTGAATAGCCCAGACCACCAGCGACTGACCCCGCCGTTGATCGCCCGCCGAGAAGATTCCGGGGACGTTGGTCTGGTAGTGGTTGTCGGTCTTGACGTTCCCGCGCGGCAGGTGGACGTCCAGGCCCAGCTTCTCGGGCAGGCTGTTGGGTTCGACACCCGCGAAGCCGATGGCGATCAAGACCAATTGGGTGGGCCAGACCTTCTCGCTGCCTTCGATCTCGCGATACTTGCGCTGTCCGTCGACGATATCCCATTCCAGCCGCACGGTCCGCAGGCCGGCGACATGGCCGGTGCCGTCGTTGGTGAATTCCTTGGTGAGGATGCACCACTGGCGGTCGACGCCTTCTTCGTGCGAACTGCTGGTCCGCAGCATGTGGGTCCAGTCGGGCCAGGGCGTTTCGTCGGGACGCTCGTTGGCCCGGGGATAGGGGCCCAGGTCGGGCGGCATGGTGTGGTACTGAAACTGCGTGATCGAGCGGGCCTTGTGCCGGTTGCTGGTGCCCACGCAGTCGCTGCCGGTATCGCCGCCGCCAATGACAATCACGTCCTTATCGGTCGCCCACAGGTCGCGGTCGGCGGGGATGGTATCGCCTTGAACGCGGCGATTCTGCTGCTCCAGGAAGTCCATGGCAAAATGCACGCCCCGCAGCTCGCGACCGGGAATCACCACATCGCGGGGATGCCGGGCGCCACAGGCCAACAGGATGGCGTCGTAGTCGTTTTTGAGTTCGTCGACCGAAATGTCCTGGCCCACGTCGCAGCTCATGCGGAAGGTGACGCCTTCTTCTTCGATCTGACGCACCCGACGGAAGACGACATCTTTCTCGCACTTGAAGTCGGGAATGCCGTAGGTCATCAATCCGCCGGGACGATCGTCGCGCTCAAACACCGTGACGGTGTGACCGGCACGATTGAGTTGCTGAGCGGCGGCCAGGCCGGCGGGCCCCGAGCCAATCACGGCCACGCGCTTGCCAGTGCGGCTCTTGGGCGGTTGCGGCTTGATCCAGCCGTTTTGCCAACCGTGGTCGGCGATGGCCATTTCGATTTGCTCGATGGCCACCGGATCCTCGTTGATGCCCAGCACGCAGGCGCTTTCACAGGGCGCCGGGCAAATGCGGCCGGTCCAATCGGGAAAATTGTTCGTGCCGTGAAGCTGATTCAGGGCCTCGCGCCAACGGCCATCGGCCACGAGCTGATTCCAGTCGGGAATCAAATTTCCCAAGGGACAACCCGTGTGACAGAAGGGCACGCCGCAGTCCATGCAGCGGGCGCCTTGCAGCCGCAGCTCGGGCTCGGGCAGCACCCGCATGAACTCTTTCCAGTGTTTGACCCGTTCGGACTTCTCTTCTTTGACAAAGTCCTTGCGGGTGTGCTTCATGAAGCCACGAATATCAGCCATGTGACACCTCCTCCAACTCGCTGGCCGTTTCCAGATCGGCCTGGCGGCGTTTCAGGTCTTCCAGGGCCCGCCGATAGTCCAGCGGCATGACCTTGACAAATTTTTCGCGGAGGGTGTCCCAGTTGTCCAACACGAATTGTCCTCGGCGGCTGTTGGTGTACTTCACATGCTTGCGAATGAGTTGCAGCACGAAGTCGGCTTCGTCCTCGTCGTCCAAACGCTCGAGGTCGACCAGTTCGCGGTTGACCAGCGGCGGGAAGCGATCGTCTTGATCCAGCACGTAGGCGATGCCTCCGCTCATGCCGGCGGCGAAGTTGCGGCCGGTGTCGCCCAACACGACCACGCGGCCACCGGTCATGTACTCGCACCCGTGATCGCCAATGCCCTCGACAACGGCCAGGGCGCCCGAGTTCCGCACGCCGAAGCGTTCGCCAGCCCGGCCGTTGACGTACAGTTCACCCGCGGTGGCGCCATACAGGGCGACGTTACCACAGATGATGTTGTCCTCGGCCACGAAGGTGCTTTTCTTCGGCGGGCGGACAATCAGCTTGGCCCCGCACAGGCCCTTGCCGCAATAATCGTTCACGTCGCCGTACACGCGGAAGGTGATGCCTGGCGTGCCAAAGGCCAGTAGGCTTTGGCCGGCGGTGCCGCGGAAGGTGACTTCGATGGTGTCTTCGGGCAGGCCCTTGGATCCGAAGCGGCGAGTGACTTCGCTACTGAGCAGCGTCCCCACGGTGCGATTCGTATTGTGAATTGGCAGGGCCAGCTTGACCTGATCGCCGCGCTCCAGGGCGGGCTCGCACAGTCGCAGCAGCTCGAGCCAGTCCAGGCTGCGTTCGATGCCGTGGTCCTGTTCCTGACACTGGTAAGTGGCCCGATCCGGCGGCACCATCGGCTTGTCCAACAAGCAGGCCAGGTCCAGGTCCTTGGCCTTCCAGTGCTGGATGTCGCGGCGGGGGACCAGGCACTCGGTGTGGCCGACCATCTCGTTGATGGTGCGGAAGCCCAGCTCGGCCATGAGCTGCCGCAGCTCCTCGGCCAGCAGGAAGAAATAATTCACCACGTGTTCGGGCTGACCGGCAAACTTCTTGCGGAGTTCGGGGTCTTGGGTAGCGATGCCTACTGGGCAGGTGTTGAGGTGGCACTTCCGCATCATGATGCAGCCAATCACCACCAATGCCCCGGTCGAAACACCATACTCCTCGGCACCCAGCAAGGTGGCCACGGCCACATCCCTGGCGGTTCGCATTTGCCCGTCGACTTGCACGACCACCCGACCCCGCAAATCGTTCTTCAACAACACCTGGTGGGTCTCGGCGATGCCCAGTTCCCAGGGCAGACCGGCGTGCTTGATGCTGGTCTGGGGACTGGCCCCGGTGCCACCATCGTAGCCGCTGATGAGGACCAAATCGCTCTTGCCCTTGGCCACGCCCGCGGCCACCGTGCCCACGCCGACTTCGGCCACCAGCTTGACACTGATGCGGGCGTGGTGATTGGCGTTCTTGAGGTCGTGGATGAGCTGGGCCAGGTCCTCAATGGAGTAGATATCGTGGTGCGGCGGCGGTGAGATCAGGCCCACGCCCGGCGTCGAGTGCCGCACCTTGGCGATCTCCTGGCTGACCTTGTGGCCGGGCAATTGGCCGCCTTCGCCGGGCTTGGCGCCTTGGGCCATTTTGATTTGCAGTTCGTCGCTGTTGACCAGGTACTCGCTGGTCACGCCAAAGCGTCCGCTGGCCACCTGCTTGATGGCCGAGCGGCGGCTGTCGCCGTTGGCCTCAGATTGGAACCGGCCAGGGTCTTCGCCGCCTTCGCCGGTGTTGCTTTTGGCCCCGATCCGATTCATGGCGATCGCCAGGGTCTCGTGGGCCTCGGCGCTGATGGCCCCCAGGCTCATGGCCCCGGTCGAGAACCGCTTGACGATCTCGCTGGCCGGTTCCACTTCATCCAGCGGAACCGACGCCCGCACCTTCTTAAACTCCAATAGGCCCCGCAAGGTGCAGAGCTGCCGGGTCTGGTCGTCGACCAACTGCGAGAACTCCAAAAACTTCTCGCGGCTGTCCAGCCGGGTGGCTTGTTGCAGGGTCGACACGACCTGCGGATTGAACAGGTGGTACTCGCCCTTGCGGCGCCACTGGTACTCGCCACCGACATCCAGGTCCAGCATCTGCGGAATCTCGACGCCGGGGTAGGCGTGATCGTGCCGCATTTGGCTTTCGCGGGCGACGCCCTCGATGCCGATGCCTTGCAGGCGGCTGGGAGTCCAGGTGAAGTACTCGTCGATGAACGGCTGGCTCAGGCCGACGGCCTCGAAGATCTGGGCTCCCTGGTAGCTGGCCAGGGTGCTGATGCCCATCTTGCTCATCACCTTGAGGATGCCCAACCCCACGGCCTGGATGTAGTTGGTTTGAACTTCCTCGGCGGTGCAGTCCTGGTCCAGCATGCCCAGGGAGCGCATCTGTTCGATGGTCGTGAACGCCAAGTACGGGTTGACCGCGCTGGCCCCATAACCAAACAGCAAGGCGAAATGGTGGATCTCGCGGGGTTCGCCGCTTTCAATCACCAGGGCACAGCGGGTCCGCAACTGCCGCCGGATCAAGGCGTGATGCACCGCGGAGGTCGCCAACAGCGCCGGCACGGGCACCTGGTCGGCATCCAGTCCGCGGTCGGACAGGATCAGAATGGTCGCCCCGTTTTGGATGGCCTGGACGGCTTCGTTCCGCAGGCGCTCGACCGCGCGCTTCAGCCCGGCGGCCCCGTCGCTCCGCGGGTACAGCATCGACAGCGTCTGGGGCTTGAGGCTCGGCGTGTCGAGTTCCCGGATCCGCGCCAGGTCGTTGTCGGTCAGAATCGGCTGGTCGAGCTGCAGCACCGAGCAGTCCTCGGCGTGTTCTTCCAGCAAATTGCCTTCACCGCCGAGATTGACCAGCAGGCTGGTCACAATCTCTTCGCGAATTGCGTCCAGCGGCGGGTTGGTCACCTGGGCGAACAACTGCTTGAAGTAGTTGTACAGCAGGTGCGGACGATTCGAGAGCACCGCCAGCGGCGTGTCGGTGCCCATCGAGCCGATGGGCTCTTTGCCGGTGGTGGCCATGGGGGCCAACAGCATCCGCAGGTCTTCCAGCGTGTAGCCAAAGGCCCGCTGCTGACGCACCAGGGCCGCTTGCGGGCCGCCGTCGTCGTGTTGGGCATGGCCGTTGGTGCTGGCCGGGTCGACGGCGGCCTCGGTCTCGTCAGCGTCGCGCTGCTCCAGGGCCTCGCGGCCGTCGCCAACCTGATTGATGGCGTAGTCGACAATCGGCTCGGGCTCGCGGCTCGGCTCGGGCAGGTCCGACAGGTGCAGCAGGTGCTTGGACAGCCACTCGCGGTAGGGCTGCTTGCTGCCCAACTCGCGCTTGACCTCCTCATCCGAGACGATCCGCTGCTTCTCGCAGTCGACATAGAACATGTGGCCCGGTTGCAGGCGGCCCTTGCTCTTGACGTTCTCGGGCGGCACATGCACCACGCCGGTCTCGCTGGCCATGACGACCAGCCCGTCGTGCGTCTCCCAGTAACGCCCAGGACGCAGCCCGTTGCGGTCGAGCACGGCGCCAATCGAGGTGCCGTCGGTAAAGGCAATGGCGGCCGGTCCGTCCCACGGCTCCATCTTGGTGCTTTGGTATTGATAATAGGCCCGCTTGTGGTCGGGCATCATGCTGTGCCGTTCCCAGGGCTCGGGGACCAACAGGCTCATCACCTCGGGCAGGCTGCGGCCGGTCATGGCCAACAGCTCCACGGTGGCGTCCAACGAGGCCGAATCGCTGGCCCCGTAGCGGCAGATGGGTTGCATCTTGCGGACGTCTTCGCCGAACTGCGGATGATCGAACACGCTCTCGCGGGCCCGCATCCAGTTGAGATTGCCGCGGAGGGTGTTGATCTCGCCGTTGTGAGCGATGAAGCGGAACGGATGGGCCAGGTCCCAGGTGGGCCAGGTGTTGGTGCTGTACCGCTGGTGGACCAAGGCCAACGAGCTGACGAAATCCTCGTCTTGCAGGTCGGGGTAGAAGTTGTCCACTTGGTCAGCCAGCATCAGGCCTTTGTAAACGACCGTGCGGCTGGAGAAGCTCGGGGCGTAGGGAAAGATGTAGTTTTTGCCGGCCTTGCGCGCCGCGTCCCACCAGCCGTAAACGATGTTGTCCCACCGCTTGCGGATGTCGAACAGCTTCCACTCGAACAGCTCGCGCGGGGTGTCCGCTCCCCGCTTCACAAACAGTTGCCGCATGGTCGGCTCGACCTCTTGGGCGATCCAACCAATCCGCCGCCGTTGGACGGGCACGCTCCGCCAACCCAGCAGGTGTTGGCCTTCCTCGCGGATGAGCTGCTCCATCTCGGCGATGCAGAATGCCCGGGCGGCGGCATCGTTGGGCAAGAACAAAAAGCCCACGCCGTAGTCGCCAAACGGCGGCAGTTCGACGCCCAGGCTCTCGGCCTCGCGTCGGAAGAAACCGTCGGGCAACTGGGTCAGGATGCCCGCACCGTCGCCGGTGGCCGGATCGCAACCGGTGGCACCCCGGTGGGCGAGGTTGATCAACACCTCAATCCCTTGCCGCACGATCTGGTGCGATTTCCGACCGTGGATATCGACTACGAAACCCACCCCGCAGGCGTCGCGCTCGGTCGTCGGGTCGTACAGGCCAAACGGGCGGTCGTGCGGGCTATGCATGGGCAAACCTCCGGGGGATCGCTAGCGCACCGAACCAAGTCCCAGAATGGGGAGCCAATGGTCCAGCAAACGCAACCTACGTTGTGATGTCCGTCAGCCCACCATGGGAAAGACCGGCCCGAGTGGCAAAGTCGGCAAGGTGGGCTCGTGAGAGACTATGTCCGTCAAAAACTCGTCCCCAGCGCTCCTGGCTACACTCCGGCGGCTTCGGCCGGGGGCGGTGCCACGGGCAGCGGGGTATTCTGCAGCAACTCGATAAACCGCCGAGCCGTGCCGGAGAGTTCCTTGTTCCGACGATGAATGATGCTCAGCGGGCGAACCATTGGCTCGCTCAGGGGGACAGCCACCAAGGTGCCAGCGGCCTCCTCGCGGACGACCGTAGGAGCCGGCAGTAAGGCCACGCCGGCATCAATTTCGATGGCTCGCTTAATGGTCTCGATGTTGTCGAATTCCATGACCATCTCGACCTCGACCCGCCGCGCGGCCAGGGCCCGATCAATCTCGCGTCGGATCGTCAGCTCCTCGGTGAAGCCAACCATCCGTTCGCGAGCAAGCTGATCCAGCGTGACTTCGCGGTGATCGGCCAGCCAGTGCCCGGGGGCACAAACCAGCACCATGGGCTCTTCCCGCCAGGGAATCGCCTTGATTTTGCGGCTCTTCTTGGGGTAGCTCACCAAGCCAATCTCGGCCGCGTCGTTCTCGATACTGCGATAAACGCGGTTGGGGTGCAGGTACTCCAGGCGGATGTTGGCCTTGGGGTACAGTCCCAAAAACTCCTGCACGTAGGCCGCCATGTGGCTCAGGCCCACCGAGTAGATGCTGGCCACCCGCAGGCGACCGGCCACTTGCCCCTGAAGATCGGCAATCCGGTCCTCTAAAGCGGCGTACTTTTCGACCAGCACGCGGCTGCCATCGTAGTAGATTTCGCC
>JBJHDE010000004.1:0-10284 GCA_050486385.1 Planctomycetales bacterium
GGGTTTTCGGGGGCAAACAGCCGCTGGGCGGTGCCGGCCGCCAGCACGCAGACGTTATCGCCACTTTCCAGGTCGAGGTTGTTCAAAGGCCGACCGCGGGCCATCTTCAAATGATTGAGCTGAAAGTACTCGGGATCGCATCCCACCAGCCGGCCGTCCAACTCGCGGGGACCAACCGAAAAGTGCCGGCGGATCTCGCGGAGCCGCACCAGCTTCACACCCGGCAAGGCCGAGCGAATGCGATCGCTGTCTTCGCGGGTCAGGCCATAGGCCAGAAAAAAGTCGTTGGCGGCCGAATCACCCGTGGGCGGTTTGACGGTTCGAACAATGATGTTCTCGGCCCCCAGACCCGCAATCTGCTCCTGGGCCTTGCGGCTGATGCCTTCGCCCACGGCCAACAACCAAATCACGCTGGCCGTGCCAATGAAAATGCCCAAGACGGTCAGCAAACTCCGCAACGGATGCAGCAGCAGGCTTTTTACACCCAGCAGCCACGTTCGCGGTTGAAATATCGTGCTGGCCATCAAACGCTTCCGAAACCAAAGTCGTGGGGATCAAGGTCGGGCGATGCGTTCACTCGCTGCGAATCGTCTCGCGAGCGGACTGCGCCACCGGGGGCTGAAACCGTTCGTCGCTTTGAACCTCGCCATCGCGAAAACGCACAATCCGCCGGGCCAACGCCGCCACTTCGTTTTCGTGCGTGACCACGATGATCGTGCGGCCCTCGTCGTTGAGTTCCGCCAGCAATCGCATGATCTCGCCGCTGGTCTCGGTATCCAAAGCCCCGGTCGGTTCGTCCGCCAGCAGAATCTGCGGTTCGTTGACCATGCTGCGGGCAATCGCACAGCGTTGCCGCTGACCACCCGACAGCTCGTTGGGTCGATGATGCAAGCGATCACCCAGGCCCACCCGCTGGGCCAACTCGACACATCGCTCGCGATCGCGGGCGGTCACGTTGCCCCGGTAAAAGAGCGGAACCTCGATATTCTCCACCACCGAAAGCTGCGAGACGAGATTGAAACTCTGAAAGATGAACCCGATCCGCGACGCCCGAATGTAGCTGAGTTCGTCATCGTCCAGGCCGGCGACATCTTCGCCACCCAGGAAATAATGGCCACTGGTGGGCCGATCCAGGCAGCCCAACAAGTTGAGCAGCGTGCTCTTGCCACTACCGCTGGGGCCCATGATTGCGGCGTAGTCGCCCGCGGGAAAGTCCAGCGTCACTCCCCGCAGCGCCCGGACGGTCTCGGCACCCAGGTAATACTCGCGGGTCAGGTCGACCACCCGCGCCGCGGTTGTGGCCACCATTACAGATCTCGCCCGGGTCGGGGTCCGCGGTTGGCGGGGCGTTGGCCTTGCGCATCGTCCTGGCCGTTGCCTCGGGCGACCTGCCCCGACTCGTCTTGGCTGGGCTGTCCCCGCCCAGGACGATCCTCCAGCGTGCGGTCGATCGGCACCAGCTCGGCGAGGATCGGATCGGGATCCATCACAATCACCTCGTCCTCTTTCAATCCACTGGTCACGATCACCTGGCTGCCATTGGTCGCGCCCACCTCGACCACGCGGGCCTCGGGTCCGTCGGCGGTCCGCAGACACACATAGTGCTGTCCATTGCGGCGACTCACCGTTTGTACTGGCACGGTCAACACGTCGCGCTGCACATCGACCACGACTTCCACACTGGCGGTCATCCCCGGCTTCAGATCTTGGGGCGGATTATTGATCGCCACGTAGGTGGTGTATTCCTTGACCGAGGTGCCCCAACTGCTCACGGCAATGGGGTCGACCCGCAGGACTTCGCCCGAGAGTGTCAGCCCCTTGAGCGCGTCGATGCGGACCTCGGCACGCTGTCCTGCGCGAACCAGGCCGATTTTGCCTTCCTTGACCCGGGCCCGCACCTGCATGCTGGAGGGATCCGGCAGGCGGATGATGATCTGCCGCTCGCGAACGGTGGCCCCTTCGAAGATGGTCTGCTCGACGTTGCCGCGACGGTCCACATCGTTGCCATACACGACCTGACCCGAAGTCGGGCTGTGAATGACGCACTTGCTGATCTGCTCTTGCAGGTCGGCCAGCTTGGCCCGCTCAAGCTCCAACTTGGCCTGCTCGGCCCGCCACTGACTTTCGGCCATGCCCGCTTCGCTGCGGAGCATCTTGATCATCTTCTCTTGGGTGTAATCGCTGAGCACCCGCCGCAGGGTCTCGGCGGCCTCGAGCGAAAGCGTGGCGTTGACGATCGAAAATTGATCGGCCTCAAGCTCCGACTGGCTGATGTAACCCTTGCGGGCCAGCCGCTCGCTATGGGCGGCGTAGCTTTCGGCCCGACGCAGGTTCTCGCGGGCCAGCACGATCTCGGCCTCGGCGGCCTTCAGCTCTTGAGGAAAGGTGCCGTTCTCGTACTCGCGAATCGCAATCTGCGCGCTTTCAAAAGCCAACTGGGCCTGAATCACCGCAGCCCGGGCCTGCTCGAACACAATTTGCTGTTGGGTCTCCAACTCCCGCAGAGGCGCAGCGTTGAACTCGACCAGCTTCTCGCCGGCCTGCACCATCTTGCCTTCTTCGATGATCCACAAAATCGTCGTCGGTGACGACGACGAACTCTTCACCTCGCAGCGGACCTCGATATTGTGCGAGCTTTCAATCTCGCCCCGCTCGACAATCGAGTGCCGAAACGTCCCATGGCTCACCGTCGCCGTGATCGCCGACCGCGAAGGATCCCGCCCATTGCTCGAACCATTCGTGTAGTACCACAGCGCACCGGCCGTGACCGCGGCCACAATCAGCGTCGAGATGACCGCCGTTTGCGACAGGCCCAAGCGACCCGTCGCGCCACGTCGCGAGGTCTTCAAAACGTGCATGTCTTGCCATCGGGGGTTGCGGAAGAGTTCTCATAGGTGGTCACCCCTGGGGGTGGCATCAACCTATGCGTACCTCTTGATGCATGATTCTAGCTGGTCACCGGTGGTCCCGCCACCGAAACACTAGCCCACAAACTAAGAAACCCGCACTCCGCCGCCGGGTTCTGAAACTCTCACTCAGGGGGGTCTCGGCGTCCCGACGGCGTCCACGGTTTTATCCGTTTAATCCATTCGTCCCGGCATCGCGGCGGGATTCCCCATGGATCCGGCAATCACGGTCCCTCGGGACCAACACACCCGGGCAGGCCGCCGGCTTTCTCTACGACACCTGCCCTCTATGCTAAGACAAGCCGCCCAGCCTGGACCCCAGAAAAACCGGGCGTTTCCCAAACTCAAGTCGAATCGCCCGTGCCCCACCCCTTGGTCGAACCAACGGATCCCCCTCGGGCGGCGTACATTCATGTGCCGTTCTGCCGGCATCGCTGCGGCTACTGCAACTTTACCGTCGTCGCTGGGCGAGACGATTTGATCGCCCGCTACCTCGACGGCCTGCGGCGCGAACTCGAAGCCTTGCGATCCCCCCGCCCCGTCGAAACCCTATTCCTGGGCGGTGGCACTCCCACCCATCTGCCCACCGACCAGCTCGCTCGCCTCCTGGGCCTGGTAGAAAAATGGTTCCCGCTGGTCGCGGGCGGCGAGTTCTCGATCGAGGCCAATCCCCGCGACATCGAGCCCGACAAACTCGCCGTGCTGGCCCGATTCGGCGTCAATCGCATCAGCCTGGGCGGGCAGAGCTTCACGGCCCAGGCGCTCACCCTGCTGGAACGCGATCACTCGCCCGAGCAACTCGCGGGGGCGATCGCCCTGTGCCAGGAATCCATCGCCAGCGTGAACGTCGATCTCATCTTCGCGGTGCCTGGTCAGACGCTGGCCGATTGGCAGACCGATCTGGATCGGCTGATCGCCCTGCGACCGCAGCACGTTTCGACCTACGGCTTGACCTTCGAACGCGGCACCCGCTTCTGGAGCCGGCGGATCACGGGAAGCCTGGCCGAAACCGACGACGAGCTCTGGCGGGCGCAGTACTCAGCCGCCTTGGAGGCCCTGCCCGCCGCCGGCTACGAGCACTACGAGGTGTCGAATTTTGCCCAGCCCGGCCATGGCTGTCGGCACAACCAGGCGTATTGGAGCGGCCAGGCCTTTTATGCCGCCGGTCCCGGAGCCGCCCGCTATGTGGAGGGTCGCCGCGAGACGAATCATCGCAGCCTGTGGACATGGCTCAAGCGGCTGGAAGCCGGTGAATCGCCCACGGCCGAGGTCGACGAATTGCCGCCGGCGGACCGCGCCCGCGAGTTGGCCGTGTTTGCCCTGCGTCGGGTGGAAGGGGTGGATCGGCGTTGGTTTCGCGAGACCAGCGGCTTCGATCTCGATGAACTGATAGGCGACGCGCTGCCCCGAGCCGTGGATCAAGGGCTGCTGGAAGACACCGGCAACGGCGTGCGATTGACCCGCCAAGGGCTGTTTGTCAGCGATGCCCTCTGGCCCGAGTTTCTGGCGGGCGAGTGAGTACCGCGGGGCGATGGCCAACGGCTCACTTGTACAACAACAGCTTGCCGGTCCGTGTCTGCCGCAGACGATAGACCTCGTCGCCGTGACGAATCAACACCTCGGACTCGCCCTGAAGCAACTCGGCGCTCTCGATCACCCGGGGGCCAGCTTCGCGGCCATCGGCCTTGGGGTTGGCGGGCCGCTGGGGGCGCTCGCCCTGGGGTGGCTCGATCATGGTACGCATGGTTTGTTGAAACTGAGTCTCAATATCAGAATCTGGGCTGATTGTAACCGCCCCAGATGCCGCGTCAACGCCTGATCGTCCCCACCCTGGAAGGAAGTTTCGCCCCGGCGGCGGCTTCGATGGACTGGGGCGGAGGCGTACAATACGGCCCAAACCCCCGCCAATCCCTCGACACCCGAGCACCCCCCATGCAGGCCTACATCGCTGGAAGCTGGCAGGATCGAACCCAACGCATTGACGTTCGACGTGGGTATTCGGGCGAGGTCGTCGATAGTGTTCCCGCTTGTTCGCCCGAAGACGCCAATCTGGCGGTGGGTGCGGCCGTCGAGGGGGCCGCGGTCATGGCTCGGCTGCCGGCCTACGAACGCAGTGTGATCCTGCGAAAGGCCGCCAGCGCGTTGGCCCAACAAGTTGAATCGCTGGCCCAGACCCTCAGCCGCGAGCAAGGCAAAACCCTGGCCGAGAGCCGCAACGAGGTCGCCCGCAGTGTCCAGACCCTCGAGCTTTCCGCCGAAGAGGCCAAACGCATCGGCGGCGAAGTCGTTCCGCTGGACGGAGCGCCGGGCGGAGCCGGCAAGCTGGGCTTCACGTTGCGGGTGCCCTGTGGGGTGGTGGTGGCGATCTCGCCGTTCAACTTTCCGCTGAACCTGGTGTGTCACAAGGTGGGTCCGGCCTTGGCGGCGGGCAATGCCGTGATTCTGAAGCCGGCCTCGGCCACGCCGTTGATTGCCGGCAAGCTGGTCGAGATCCTGCTGGAAGCCGGTCTGCCCGAGCTGGGCATTCAGCTTGTCACCGGCCCTGGCGGAACCCTGGGCGAGGCCCTGTGCGGCGATCCGCGGGTCCGCAAAATCAGCTTCACGGGCAGTCAGCAAGTCGGCGAGCACATCTGCCGCATCGCGGGCCTCAAGCGGGTGACCATGGAATTGGGCTCCAACAGCCCGGTGGTCGTGCTGCCCGATGCCGACCTGGCCCTGGTCGCCAAGACCCTGGCCTTCACCGGATACTTCAACGCCGGCCAGGTGTGCATCTCGGCCCAGCGGGTGATTGGACTCCGCGGGGTGTATGCCGACCTGATCGACGCCCTGGCCGAGCAGGTCCAAAAGCTCAAGGCCGGCGATCCGTTGGATCCCACCAGCGACATTGGCAGCCTGATCAACGAACGCGAAGCCCACCGGGTGGCCGACTGGGTTGACGAAGCCCTGGCCGACGGCGCGCGGTTGGTCTGTGGGCACCAGCGGGAAGGGGCCGTGTATCAACCCACGCTGGTGGCCGACGTGGGCGCTTCAACGCGATTGATGCGCGACGAACTGTTCGGGCCCGCGCTGGCGGTGGCCCCGGCCGAGGATATCGACCAGGCCATCCGTCTGGCCTGCGACACCCCTTACGGTTTGAGCGCCTCGGTGTTTACGCGGGACCTGAACCACGCCCTGCGATTCGCCCGCGATGTGCCCAGCGGGAATATTCACATCAATGGCGGTCCCGCCTGGCGGGCCGATCTGATGCCTTATGGCGGACTCAAGGCCAGCGGCTTTGGCCAAGAAGGCCCCAAGTACGCCGTGCGTGAAATGACCGAAGAGAAAATGGTCGTCGTTCACGGACTCGATTGAACACGCTTGCCGGTGTTCACGCGCGCACACGGTGCTGGAGTTCCAAGCCCGTGAGCTGACACCCACCGTGGATCAAACGTCGAGATTGCGGACATCGAGGGCGTGGGTCTCGATGAATTCGCGGCGGGGCTCAACGTGATCGCCCATGAGGACACGGAACATATCGTCGGCGGCGACCACATCCTCAATGCGAATCTTCAGGATCGTACGATTCGCGGGATTCAGCGTCGTGGCCCGCAGCTCCTCGGCGTTCATTTCACCCAAGCCTTTGAAGCGGGTGATATTCAATCCGCGTTCGCCGGCCTTGCGAATGGCCGCGGGCAGGCCCCGCAGGTCGTCTAAGCCGTTGCTGCTGTCGCCCCGAATCACACGGAAGCGAGGCGTCTCCAGCCCGGTACGGACCTGGGGGATCAGGTCGTCCAGGCCAAAGTTCATCTCGGCCAATTGCTTGAGCCCGCTGTTGAGTGAACGCACCTCGTGCAGTTCCAGCACCTTGACCCGCGGTCCGCTGGCTTCACCATTGCCTTCGGGGTTTTCTTCGCTGACCTCGTCGGCCACGCCCGAATCCACCACCGCGCCCGACTGTTTCAGAAACTCGTCCAGGCCCGGGCGGTCGAAGAACCAGTGTTCTTGGGTGCCTTCGGTAACGTGGAACACGGGCAGGCGGCCGGTGTTGGGGTCTTGCCGGTTGGCGTGCCGCTTGAGTGCGATGCCGCGCCGCTCCAGGGCGATGATGGCATCTTCAATGCCCGCCAGCGTGCGGACGAGTTGCTCCATCCTTTCGCCTTCGACCCGCTGACCGGCTTCGGTTTCGAGCGCGGTATCGCTGAGCCCCAGGTTGAGCAGTTGCATCCGCATTTCTTCATCGGTCTGCACGTAGTAGACGTCCTTTTCGCGCTTGCCCCGCTGCACGCGGAACAAGGGCGGCTGGGCCACGTACACCAGACCGGCGGCCACCAGCGGATACATCTGCCGATAGAAGAAGGCCAACAGCAGCGTGCGGATGTGACTGCCGTCGACGTCGGCGTCGGTCATGACCACGATTTTGCCATACCGCCGCCGGGTCAGGTCGATATCTTCACCAATGCCCACGCCAATGGCCGAGATGATGCTGCGGACCTCTTCATTGGCCAGCACTTTATCAACGCGGCTCTTGTAGGCGTTAATGATCTTGCCCCGCAGCGGCAGAATCGCCTGGAACTCGCGGTTCCGTCCGCCTTCGGCGCTGCCACCGGCCGAATCACCCTCGACCAGAAACAGCTCGCAGCGATCTTTGTCCTTGCTGGAACAATCGCGGAGCTTGCCGGGCAGGCCACCGCTGGACAGCGCGCCCTTGCGGCGGGTGGCGTCGCGGGCCTTGCGGGCCGCCTCGCGGGCCTCGGCCGCTTCGGTGGCCTTACGAACAATCATCTTGGCCGTTTGCGGGTGCTCTTCCAGATACTGCGTCAAGAAGGCCCCAAAGGCCGTGTTCATGACCCGCTCGACATAACTGTTGCCGAGTTTCGTTTTGGTCTGGCCTTCAAATTGCGGATTGGAAACCCGCACGCTGATCACCGCAGCCAGGCCCTCGCGAAGGTCTTCGCCGCTGGGCACAATCTGCTTGAACAGATTGTTCTTCTTGCCGTAATTATTCACGGTTCGGGTCAGCGCCGCGCGAAAACCCGAGACGTGGGTGCCGCCCTCGATGGTGGTAATGTTGTTGGCAAACGAACGCAGGTTCTCGCTGAAGTCGGTCGTGTACTGCAGGGCGACTTCCACCTCGACACTGTGCGTCGTGTCGCCCTCTTGAACCTGCTCGGTGTGATTGAAGTAAATCACTTCCTTGTGAATCGCATCGGACGAACGATTCAAAAACTCGACGAACTCGACAATACCACGATCGTACTTGTACGACTGGCCCTTGCCGGTCCGCTCGTCGTGAAACTGAATCGAGGCCCCGCGATTCAAAAACGCCAGTTCCTGGAGACGCCGCATCAGCGTGTCGCCATCGAACTTGGTGATCGGAAAAATCTGCGGATCGGGCTTGAACGTGGTCTTGGTGCCGGTGCCGGTGGCCTTGCCGGCCAGATTCACCGGCCCGGTGGGCACGCCCCGCTCGTACTCTTGCTGGTAGAGCTGGCCGCCGCGGCGGACCTCGACTTCGCACCACTCGCTCAACAGGTTGACCACCGTGACACCCACCCCGTGCAAACCGCCCGAGGTCTGGTAGGCCCCCTTGCCGAATTTTCCACCAAACTTGAGCACGGTCATCACGCCTTCCAGCGTGGAGATCTCGCGCCCGATCCGCTCGCTGAGCTGGGCATGGGGATCGATGGGAATCCCGCGGCCGTCGTCCTCCACCGTGCAACTGCCGTCGGCGTTGATCCGCACGTTCACCGTGGTGGCGAAGCCGGCCATCGCCTCGTCGATGGAGTTGTCCACCACTTCGTACACCAGGTGATGCAGACCACGGATGGTCGTGTCGCCGATGTACATACTGGGCCGCGCGCGGACATGCTCCAAGTCCGTCAAGTGCTCGATCGAGTCGCCGGTGTAATCCGCGAGAATCGGGCGGTTGGGGGCTTCGCCGTTGGGAGGGGTCGGAGACTCATCGGCCATGGGCAGCGTTCCGTTGCTCGCAGTGCGTCGCGCTCCCGGATCACCAGCCTCCAATCGGCGGTATTCGCGGTGCGTGTCAAGCCGTGGATTCTACCAGAAATTCCCTCTGCGCGGAAGCACACCAGCAGCGGCCAGCGGCCGCCGACAAGGCGGTTTTTCCCAGGGGAAATGCCCACTGTGGCGGCCTTTCGCCAGCCGGGCTCAATCGATGGGACCCACCCGAAAGCGGATCCGCTCGATCTGGGTCTCGGGCAGCAATTGCCGCAGCCGGGCCAGCAGCCGTTTGTGCTGGAAATTCAGCTCCTGAGCGGCGGTGCTGGAGATGACCAACACCTCAAGCACCCCCCGCTTGACCTGTCCGCAGCGGGTGCGTTCCACCCAATGGGTGCCGACGGCCTCGTGCCAGGCGGCCTCGAAGCGCTCGTTGGCCAGCGAACGGCCCACGCCGCGACGCTGCAGCACCTGCTGAAGCAGCTTTCCCAGGCTCTCGGGCTTGCGGCCCATGGCGGTGGCTCAGGGGTTATTGATGCCGACACTCGTCGTGGACCATCCGTCACGGCTCTTCGCGTCGGGGGGCGGGTTCCGTGAGGAACCCTCGCCCGCGTCGTCGCTCAGTCATCCCGCGAGAGCGGCATCACTACGTATCGGTATCCGTCCTCGGTGCTCCACAGTGCGGCGCTCTCGCCATCGCGCAAACTGACCGTCACCGTGCCGTTGGGGTCGAGTACGCGGAAGAAATCGATCAGGAAGTCGGGGTTCAAGGTGATCTCAATGTCATCGCCACTGAACGCCACGGGCAGTTCGATTTGGCTTTCTCCCTGGGCGACGGCTTTCAGGGTGAGCTGCCCTTCGCTGAACAAGAAGGTCACCCCGCGGCTTTCGTCGGTGGTCACAATCTTGGCTTGACGCACCGCCGAGTAGATGGGGCCCAGCGGCATTTCCACCGTGTTCATCGCCCCGGAGTCGGGCAGCACATCCCGCCATCGCGGAAAGCGGCCTTCCAGCAGCCGGGCGTTGAGCATGGCCGTGGCCCCACTGACCAGCACGTCGCTGCCGGTGAACGCCAGGCGGACTTCGCCATCGTCGTCGCTCAGGGCTCGTTCCAGCACCGTAACGGCCCGGCTGGGCACAATCGTCGAGGCCTCGCTGGCGGTGGCCCCACCCTCGCTCCGTACCGGAGTCTGAGCCACGGCCATCCGCCGACCGTCGGTGCCCACGGCGGTCAGAACATCGTCGCCAAACTCCAGCAGCACGCCGCCCAGGGCAAACCGCTGGCTGTCGGGATCGGTCGCAAAGTTGGACCGCCGCAGGGCGTCGCGGAAGCCCTTGGCTTCGGTGGCGAAATACTTGGTTTCGCCGAACTCGGGCAGCATGGGGTACTCGGCCGGGTCTTCGCTTGGCAAGCGGAACCGGCTGCGGACCCCGCGGA
>JBJHDE010000004.1:10294-25818 GCA_050486385.1 Planctomycetales bacterium
CAAGTCTCGAAACGGGGTGCTCATCGCGGCTCCTGGTGTTGCGGCAGGCGTTGACCCTTCCACGGGGACCATATTAACGGTCATGGCGAAAGCGGCCACTCGGCAGCAGGGTCTCGCCAGGTCGCTCGACGGCGATGCCCCCAAAGGTCACTCGCAAACCGACTTCCAGATCGGTCCCCAACAGCACCGCGGTATCGTCTTCACCGGTCACAATGAGCTTAACGGCTTGCAAAATCGGCTTGGCACTGCGTGTGGGTACGACCGGGCCAATCGTTTGCAGGGCGTTCAGCAGCTTGTCGCGTTCGCAGGTGATTTTCATGGCGGTGTCGATCGGTCGTTGAGCCTGAAGCCACGTTGCCCGGAGCCGCGCCCGGTTCCGGCTAGTCTCGCACACCCGAGGGATGACCACTAGGCCCCCGGGCTTGCAAGCATTGCCGCAGTAGCATACCGCTTGCCGCTGGGCTGAAAAGCACGACTCGTCCGGCGGCTGGCTTCCTGACTTCTTAGATATTTCTAAAACGATGATACTAGGAAGAGAGGCCGCCGCGGGTGTCAATTTCTCAAAGAGAGCGAGCCGGAACTGGCGCCCCAAGCACAACTTAAGGGCGATTGGGCTCGGCGGAATCGCGGTGGAGAACCCGTCGAAAGCCGGTCGACGGCGCGTCGCGCCAAGTCGGCCCATGTGCGTAGTTTTTGGCCCGCGGGCAACTTCGGGCTCAGATCGACACCCGGCGGCACATCGCTCGACAGCTAAGCGACGGGTTCTCCACGGCTGGCGTTGGCCAGGGGGCGGGCGAGACGCTGGCGAATTTGTTCGCATTGGCCCAACAATTCCGGCTGCTCTTTCAGCCGCAGCTCGGTCTGCTGGCAGGCGTGCAGGACCGTGCTGTGATCGCGATCGCCGAAGTAGGCGCCAATCTTTTTGAGGCTGTTCGAGGTCAACTCGCGGGCCAGGTGCATGGCCAGTCCGCGGGCCTCGACCAGCAGCTTGCGTCGCGACTGACCCCGCAACTCGGTGAGTTTGAGGTTGTAGGCCTTGGCCGTTTCGCTGGCGATCAGCTTGAGCGGAATCTCCGGCGTCCCGGGCCAATCGCCGATCAGGCGTCGGGCGTCGTCGGAGGCGATCGGGCGACCGGCGCTGCGGGCGGTGAGTTCCAGCCGCGCGATCGCCCCCAGCAACTCGCGACCGCCCCCCGGCAGATGTTCGGCCAGGATCTCGGCGGCCGAGGTGGGCAGGGGCACGCCCAGTTCTTGGGCAAACTCGCGAGCCATCTCGAGTCGGGTCGCGGCGGTGGGTGGGGCAATCACCACGCTCAACCCGGCGAGCCACCGCGAGCGAAGCCGCTCGACCAAGGCCGCGTCGCTGGTGGGCGAGGGATTGGACCAGCCGGCAATGACTTGCACGCCCTCGGCCAACAACTCGTCCAGGCGATGGGCCATCTCAATCTGCGAGGCCGCCGCGGTGCCGATCTCGTCCAAATCGTCCACCGCCCAGACCTTCAATCCCTCGAACTTCCGCCGAAACCGATCGACCTGATCCCGGGCGCTGGAGGTCCCAAAATCGCTGGCGAATTCGCGGGCCGATTGGCACAGCACCTTGTCGCGGCCCCAGGTCTGTTGGGCCCAATGGACCAGACCCTCAACCACATGGCTTTTACCCAAGCCGCTGGGGCCGATCACGACCAGGGGATTCCATTCTGGCGGGACTTCGCCGGCGGTCCAAGCGGACAGGGCCTCGATCAGCGGGGCGTTCTCGGGGCCCAAGACCAACGGCCGCCGGCCCCAGCGTTGCTGCTGCGGACGATCGGGTGTCAGGCTTAGCAGGCGGCCAGTGAATTCAAACCGGCGGACAGGCGCAGCCACAAGCGGAGACCTCCGGGTCAGCACTCGCCCCAAGGCGAACGCGCCAAGGTTTTTGGTACCGTCAACTATAGCACGCGACCAAGCAAATCGCGAACCATTCCCCGGACCACTCCCCTATCAGGATGATTGGCGATCGGAGGTGGGTTGGCGGCGGGCGAGCAATCGGCCTGCGGCGGCAAGAATCGTGGCGGCGGCCGAGTCGATTTCCTCAGGCGTCGTGCCAGGCCCCAGACTGAAGCGGAGCGAGGCCCCTACGATGGGCTCGGCCAGGCCCCATGCTCGAAGAATCGGCGAGGGCTCGCTTGACCCGCTGGCACACGCCGTGCCGGTTGCGGCGGCTACGCCCGCCAGATCGAGGGCCATGTGCAGCGCCTGCCGATCCAGTCCGGGAAAGGCCATGTTGCTGGTTTGTGGCACCCGGGCGACTTGGCGACCGTGGACGATCAGGCCCGGAAACCCAGCGGCCAAGGCGGACTCCAGGCGATTCCGTTGGGAGGCCAACGCGCCGGCCAGGCGGTCGCGATCGCTTTGCCAGCGGGCCAGGGCACGGGCCAGACCCACGGCGAGCACCGGCGATTCAGTTCCCGGACGGATGCCACTTTGCTGAAAGCCGCCCAAGGCCAATGGCCGCGGATGCAGATCGGCCCGCAGAAGCAGACCCCCGCAGCCAGCCGGACCCTGGAACTTGTGCCCGCTGAACGAGAGGGCGGCCAGCCCGAGTTGTCGGAAGTCGAACGGCAGTTTGCCCACGGCCTGAGTGGCATCGGTGTGCAGGGGCACATCGTGGCGGTGGCAAACTTCGGCCAGGTCCGCCAAGGGCTGTAGGACGCCGGTTTCGCTGTCGGCGGCCACAATGCTGACCAGCCGCACCCCCCCGCGTTGCTGGTGCAGCAAGGAGTCGAGTTCCGCCGGATCGACACACCCCAGCGACGAGACACCCAGCCGGGCGACCCAGTGCCCGCGGCGTTCCAATTCATCGGCCACGGCCGCTACGCTGGGGTGTTCCACCGCCGAGACAATCAGGCCGCCGGGCGGATCGCCAATCAGGCCCCGCAGCACCAGGTTGTTGGCTTCGGTCGCCCCGCTGGTCAGAATCAGCCGATCGGCAGGCCGGCCCGAGAGATCGGCCCCCAGGTACGATGCGATCTCGTCCCGCGCGGCCTCCAGCACGGCCCGCGCCGCGCGCCCCGCGGCGTGCTGGCTGGCGGGATTGGCCAGGCCCTTGGCGGCGCAGGCGGTCATGGCTTCCAGGACCTCGGGCCACGGCGGACTGGTCGCGTTGTGGTCGAGGTAAATCACCGCGGAATCTCCGCCACGAGGCGTGGTGCTGGAATCAATAGGGTGTTTCGAAAAGGGGAACTCGCGGGGAACTCACGCGGAGACGCGGAGGAGCAGGGAACCGAGAAAATGGCGAGGTCCTCATTGCCCGCAGGGTTGGCAGCCAGGATCCGAATTACTGATTCGTTGCTTGCTTTTTGCAAAAGCTTAGGCACGGCATCGTTGACATGAGTTTCGTTCGTCGTTTCTCGCGGGAATCAACAACCTATACAACAATGAAAACGAGCCTGGGCCGAGTGGTCAACAGTTCCGCGCCCTCGTCCTCCGCGTCTCCGCGCCTCCGCGAGAGCAAGAAAAACCAGCATGTGGAGTTCGTTGTTTTCCGACGATCGTCGCACAAGTCCGCGAAAGACATTTGATGGCACGAGCGTCCTTCACGGTATTCCGCGGGGATCAGTAAACCGCGGCGCTCGGCGACACCCCGTTACAAGCGAAGCGGCGAGCGATTGGCTGGGCGGGCTTTCAATGATTTTGGGCGGCCAGTGGCAGGGTGGCCAGTCGTTTGTACTCGGCCCCGCGATTCGAGAGCAGACTGCTGTACAGCACCACTTCGTTGATGGCAAAGCTGCCGGCCTCCCAGTCGGCGTGCTGTTCAATCAGCTCGGCGATGTCCTGCTGAGGCCGACGATCGCGGATGCGTCCCAGGGTGATGTGGGGCTGCCAGGGCCGGTTTTCGCGAGGGTAACCCAATTTGCCGATGGCCATCTCAACGGCTTGCTGCAACGTCGCCAACTCGCCGGAGGGCTCGTGACAGCCGATCCACAGAATCCGCGCGGCCGAGGTCCGGGGAAATGCCCCCAGGCCCGACAGATGGGCCACCAACGGCATGGCCGGTTCCACCAGCTCGCGCAATGTCCGGGCGAGTTGCGGCACATCGTCCAGCGAGGTCTCGCCCAAAAACTTGAGCGTCAGGTGCATCTGCTCGGCCTCGGTCCAACGGACGCCCGGCATCGCCTCTCGCAGACGCCCGGCCCACTTGGCCAGTTTCTTTGAGAGCGACGAGGGCAGCGGCACGGCGATGAACGTTCGTAGCATGTCGGACATAAGCTCTGTTTTCGCCCACCGCGGAAATGGCCACAAGCCCAGCGGGTGTTGGGGAATCACTCGATGGGGTTGGTGGGACGCACCACCCGCGATCGACTCGTGGCGGGATCGAACGGGACACAGCAAACAACGAGTCTCGCCCGATCGGGGCTCACGGCAATTGGTTGCGAAGTGGGGAGTTTCCGGCAATTGGCCCACGCATTGGGGGTGCTGGCCAACCACGATGTTCACGGCGGCGGGTCCTGTTGCCCGGGGGCCTGACAACCCGAACGATCCGGGTGATTGATCGTGGGCGTGGCGGCAATCACCTGGGGAGGGTCGAACGGCCGACCATAGAAGGGGTCCCGAGGTTCCCGAAACCTGGGATCTTGCCAGAAACAGCCCCGTGCGGCGAGATTTTCCGATCAGAACGGCTTGAAAGTTTCGGATGGGTTGGCCGATACTGCTGGTCCCTCCGACGATTGAGTTCCTAACCCCGACACCCTGTAGTTTGCCTGATGACGCCTCCGATTCTTGCGACCACGGCCGAGGCCGACCTGGACATGATCACCGAGCTGCGGGCCCGCCGCTGGGCTCGGGAGAATTATGTGGCCCACGAAGACCGCGATCCCGCCTGGCACCCGATCGTGCTGGACGAGATGCGCCGCAAGGATGTTGAGGCCAGCGACGCCGTTCAGGCCAGCCGGGCGTGATTGCCTGGGGCCGGGCCGCGACGACTTGGTCTCATGACCACGGGACCGGGGCAAGTCGGCTCGCCTTGCGCGCGTGACAACGCTTGCTGAATGGTGCCGCCTGGGGCCATGGCCCCAGGATGCGCGGACCGCGGGCCCAGCCCGCTTCACGGCGAGGAGCCAAACGGATCGGGCCCCAGTCCCTGGGCGTCGAGCCGCTCGGCGGCAGACTCGCCAAACAGGGTGATGAAGGTTGCCCGGCGCTGCTGATACGAGCTGGTGAGGTGCTCGCGGTCGTCGGCATCGCAGTCGGCGGCGTCCTCGGCCAAGCGGGTCAGGGCGTCGACCAGCAGGGCCTCGGCCTCGGCGGGTTTGTCTTGGCGGACCCAGACCTCGGCCAGCCGATCAACCTGATCGACGTAAGGCCACTGGGGCAACTCTTCGCGGAGGGCCACCAGAAACTCCTCGGCCAGGGTGTCGTCCTGGGCCGCCAAGGCCGTTTCGGCCAGCACCATCCGCCCGACGGGATGCTTCCAGATTGCCCCAAACCGCTGGGCGATCGAGGCAGCTTGCTGGGCCTGATTCGTTTCTACCAACGCGCGGGAGTAGTCGACAAAGTACTCCATCAGCGGTGCGGCCGGGGTGATCCAGGCCTCGTCGGATTCGGGGGCGTTTGGCTCGCCAAAGCGATCGAGCAGCCGCTCGTAGACCGCGATGGTCGCCTGGGCGGGCGAGAGTTCGCGATCCTGTTGATAGGCCTCGATGATGCGGGGGAAGGCTTTCGACAGCACGCCGTGGGGCCCCAGGATGTCGGTTGCCGCCCGCTCGCTGGCCAGTGAGTCTTTGAGGGTCTGTTCATAAGCGGCGATGATCTCTGGCGGCGATCGTTGGGCCGATGGCTCGGGCCGCTTGAAGCGGCCGCGGTCGGGCTCGTCGCCATAGTCCAGCAGCGTGCGACCCACGTGAATCAGAAAGGTGAGCCGCGCGTCGTCGTTGGGCAACAGTTCGTCCTGGCCGTACCAGCGGCTGCGTGGACCGTCGATCACCAGCCAACCCGGTTGCTCGCCCCGCGAGGCCGCGGCCACGGCCACCAATGTTTGCGGGTATTCCAGCTCCGCGGACATCTCGGCCACAAGTTCGACTTCAACATTCGACAGCCCGTCCAGCGAGGCGGCCTGTTCCAGCAGGCCGTCGTACTCGCTGGGGTCGTCGCTGACGTCGATGGTTTCGATCAGCCCCAGGTGGATCATTTCCCAGGCGGCGTGAATCGCGTAGCCGTCCTCGGGACTGCGATCCTGCAGGTGATAGTAAAACAGGCAAAACGTGACACTGCCCACCAGGCCCACGCCCAAGTCATCGTCCAGCAAACCGGTCGTGTCGCGGACCAGGTATTCGATCAGCCAGAAGGGTTTCTCTTGCCGCTCGGGAGGCCAACGCAGGATGCGATGATCGAGGATGCGGAGTTCATCGGGCGGGCGTCCCAACTCGTTGGGATGAGCCAACCATTCGGCGAAGTCGGCCTTGGCATGAAAGTGCGGATCGTCGGCCTCGGGCGGAATCGCATCGGCCCGGCCCAGCTCTTCCAGATAACTGCGGGCCTTTTGGGCCAGGTTGACCTCGCGGCACAGATGGGCCAATTGCTGCACGCCTTCTTCACGGCCCAGCTTGGCGGCGGCCCAGGCGGCCTCGATTTGCACGGTCGACGAGGCATGCTCGCCGGCCAGGTCCAGCAAGCGGTCGCGCTCGGGATGCTCTAAAAAGGGCAAAGCCGCCGTCGCGCTCACCGCGTAGCTGAATTGCTCTTCGTCGGTGTGCAGCAGCCACTCTTCCAGCCGCGGGACGCCGGAGTCCGAGTCGAACGGGTGCGGCACGTCGATCGAGTCGTTCAAACAGGCGGCGTTGGCGCTATCCAGCAGGGCGATCGCCAGAAAGCCTTCGGGCAAGGGATCGGCCAAGTCTTCGAACAGGCGTTCGGCCTCGGGGTGGCCATTGGCATAGGGGGCCAGCACTACGCTCCACAGGTAACCCTCGGGGTGGACCGGTCGCCTCGCGGCGCGGATCACCGCTTCGGTGCCCTCCCAGGTGCCGTACATGGCCAGCATTTTCAGGGCGAACAGGGCATCGTCGGGGTCCAGCGACTCGTCGTTATCGAGCCGCTCTTCCAGAATCTGCCCCAGCAGGGTGATGCCCTCGTCACTCAAGACGCCAAAGGCCGGGCACTCGGTGCTTTCGACTTCCTGAAACAGGCCCACCATCGCGCGAAACGCCTGGGGGCCGCCCAGCCCCTCGGTGTCTTGGGCAATCAATTGCAGCACCCCGCAAATCGCCTCGGCATCGGCCTGCGAGGTGATTGTATACGGGCTAATCTGGTGAAGTTCGTGCTCCAGGTCACCGCCGGGCGCGGTGCCCCGCTGCATGGCAAGCTGCAAGGGCGTTGGCCGGGAGAACCAGTCATTCATCAGAAGAACAACCCTCGCCCATTCGAGCAATTGTGATCTGGCGGGTAGCCTCGGGCGTTCAGCGGCGATCGTCGAGCGGCACGAAGTCGCGCTTCTGGCTGCCGGTGTAAACCTGGCGTGGCCGCCCAATGCGGCTGCTGGCCGAGGCGTGCATCTCTTTCCAGTGGGCCAACCAGCCCGGCAGCCGACCCATGGCAAACAGCACGGTAAACATCTGCACGGGGATGTTCATTGCACGATAAATCACGCCCGAGTAAAAGTCGACATTGGGGTAGAGTTTTCGCTCGATGAAATACTCGTCGTGCAGGGCGACCTGCTCCAGTTCCTGGGCGATCTCGAAGAAGGGATCCTTGCGTTCCAGCTTGGCCAGCAGGTGCTCGCAGGTCTTGCGGATGATGGTCGCTCGGGGGTCGTAGTTCTTGTAGACCCGGTGACCGAAGCCCATGAGTCGGAAGTTGCTGGTCTTGTCCTTGGCCAGGTCGACGTACTTTTTCACGTTGCCGCCGTCGCGCTGAATGGCCTCCAGCATGTTGACCACGGCCTCGTTGGCTCCGCCATGCAGCGGGCCCCACAGGGCGCAGATCCCCGCCGAGATGCTGGCAAACAGATTGGCCCCGCTGGAGCCCACCAGCCGCACCGTGCTGGTCGAGCAGTTCTGCTCGTGATCGGCATGGCAGATCAGCAGCAGATTGAGTGCCTGGATGAAGTCCGGGTCCATCGTGTAGTCTTCGGTCGGCACTGCAAACATCATGTGCAGAAAGTTCCCGCAGTAGTCCAAGTCGTTGCGGGGATAGATCAGCGGTTGACCGATGCTCTTTTTGTAGCTGTACGCGGCAATCGTGGGCAGCTTGGCCAACAGCCGCGCAATGCCCAGCTCCACGCACTCGGGATCGTG
Organism: Planctomycetales bacterium; assembly: GCA_050486385.1. GTDB lineage: Bacteria > Planctomycetota > Planctomycetia > Pirellulales > Pb10988 > JBJHDE01. The sequence goes on from JBJHDE010000004.1 coordinate 18,565, forward strand.
CGGGTCGAGCGAGTCCTGATAGAAGGTGCTCAGCGCGCCGACCACCGAACTGAGAATCGCCATCGGATGGGCGTCGCGGGGGAAGCCGTTGTAAAACGTCTTCAGGTCCTCGTGCAGCATCGTGTGCTGGGCCAGCCTCGCCCGAAATCCCGCAAGCTGCTCGTTTGTGGGCAGCTCGCCATTGAGCAGCAGATAGGCCACCTCGACGAAATCGCACTTCTCGCACAGGTCATCAATCGCGTAGCCCCGGTACCGCAGCACCCCGTGCTCGCCGTCCAGGAACGTGATGCCGCTGGTCGTGGCACCGGTGTTGGCGTAGCCCTCGTCCAAGGTCACGTAGCCCGACTGGGCCCGCAACTTGCTAATGTCGATGGCGCGTTCGTCCTCGGTACCCACGATAATGGGCAACTCGACCTCTTGGTCGGGAAGCCGGAGCTTGGCGACCTCAGCCATCGGCACTTCTCCGCGTTCCTGGTTGTCTCGATCCGTTCAATCTCTGCCCTCGGCGGGTCCCGGGCGGGAACCGCCTCGATGCGGCGACTCACGTTTGGCCCGCTGGCGGGGCCAAGGGTGCCGACACCCGAAGTCGCTGGCCCAACAGAGGGGCTTGGCGGGGTGAAGGCTGGCGTGGACCGTCCAGCGAGGCCGCGAGCCTCGCAAATATCACGCCCCCAAGGATACTGCCGCCCGGCGCAATCGGCCAGTAGCGACACGCATGCTGGCTGGGTCAAACCGCGACAAACTGGCTTGTTTCACGCTGACCAAGCTGCCAGGATGACGCCAACCGTGTTGCGTCGGTGGACCCGCGGTCGTGGCGCACCCGTGGGCAGGCGGGCGGCGCAAGGTTCCCATTGGCCCCGAGTTTGGGAGAATCCATCATGGGTCGAAGCCACCCGAATCCCCAGAGCCTGCCCCGGTGCAAATGGCTGAGCCTGCTGGCCGTGGCGCTTTTGGCCGGTCCCGGCGAATCGCGTTTGGCCGCTGACGAGCCGCAACGCCTGGGTGTGGCCACCACCACCAAGCCCGCTCAGCCTGAAACTCCGCCGGCGACCGCCGCGACCGCGGGGCCCGTGTTCGACGAACCCCCGCTCCGCGAGCGGTATCCCGAAGACATCGACATCGCGGTGCCGGCGATCGCCGACGATCCCGAAGTGGAGTGGGACTATCCGATCGTCTACGTCCGCGCCCCGCGAGCCGGTGACGAGACCCACAAGCGGTTCTACACCGACTTCGCTCATCCGCTGACCATCCAACCCGGTGCCGACCTGATGCTGCTGCACCCCGACGGTCGCGAAGAGCGGCTGGTCGAGGGCGGCGACGGTTCCATCACCGATCCGGTCGTCTCGTTCGATGGCGCGTGGGTCTACTATGTGCATCTGCACGACATGACCAAGGCCAGTCCCTGGAATCCGCCCGCCGCCGGGGCCGACATCTACAAGATCCATCTCGAAACCCGGCGGATCGTGCAATTGACCAACCAGCGGTTCACGCCCAACACCGGGGCGGCCCCGTGGAGTCCCACTTTTCGCCGACACGCCTCGGGCGGCACCCACTACGATTACGGCGTCTACAACATGGGGCCGCATCCGCTACCCGGCGGGCGGATCGTGTTCACCAGCAATCGCGATGGCTTCCGCCCGGCCCGCGGCTATCCGGCCGTGGCGTTGCAACTGTTTGTGATGGACGACCGCGACCACTCGATCGGCGAGGACGAGGATCCGACCAACCTGGAGAAGATCGGCCACTTGAACATCTCGGGGGCGCTGCATCCGGTGGTGCTGGCCGATGGGCGGATCATGTACAGCTCGCTGGAAAGCGAGGCCGCCCGCAACCAGATTCTGTGGGGCATTTGGACAATTCATCCCGACGGCACCAACTGGGCGCCGCTGGTCAGCGCGTTCGATCCCGGCGGGGCGCCCAACGGGTTTCACTTTCAAACCCAGCTCAGCGATGGTTCGATCATCGTCGAGAAGTACTACAACCTGAACAACAGCGGTTTCGGCGCCTACATCAAACTGCCGCCGCAGCCGCCCTCGGGCGAACCCGCCTTCGGCCCGGCCTGGATGCAGGACCCCAGAAATCGTCCCTGGCGGGCCAGCCGGCACTACAACGCCAAGCCCCAGTTGTACCGCAAGCCCTTCATGCCCAATGGGGCCATCGCCCTGACACCCTTTACGCACGGCCGCGAGGGACCAGCCGGTCGCGCGGTGCTGGACGACCCCGATTCGCCCCACGTCGGCAAGTTCACGCATCCCTCGGGTGCGCCCGACAATCACCTGCTGACGGTGTATTCGCCGGGCCCGGTGAATCATCAATACGAGTACCTGCCGCAACTCAACGGCGGGCTGTACCTCATCAAGGATGGCCAGGTCGTCACCGAGCCGGCCCAGATGCGGCTCATCAAACAGGACCCCGAGTTCAATGCCCAGTGGCCCCGGGCGGTGGTGCCCTACGAGCGGATCTACGGCATCCCCGAGCCCGTCGACCTGCCGCGTCAGGCGAACGACGGGGCCTACGACTCGTTGCCCGAGGGCTCGCCGTTTGGCCTGGTCGGCAGCTCCAGCTTTCTCAAGCGCGAGACCTATCCCAACGGCGTTGTGCCACCGGGCGAGATCGCCTCGCGGTACGCCGGGGGGAATGATCCCTGGTTGGGCCTGGACGCCTTCACCAGCCATGGCAATGGCATGCCGTTGAATTGGAACAATCAAGGCGGCGAGGTCGGCCTGTACACCGATGACGACATCCATGCCGTGCGGATCCTGATTCAAGAGCCCACCACCGATCGCCAGCGTGGCCCGTTCTCCGGCCGACGGTTCTACAACCACGCGACCGAACGCTACCGGGTGCTGGGCGAGATTCCGCTGCGGAAGTTCCGCGACGGCCAGCAGCCGCTCGACCCCGACGGCAAGCCCGACACCAGCTTTCTGGCCAAATTGCCGGCCGATACGGCCTTCACGTTTCAGACCCTCGACGCCGAGGGCCGCGTGTTGAACTTCGCCCAGACCTGGCATCAGCTTCGACCGGGTGAAGCCCGCTACGATTGCGGTGGTTGCCATGCCCACAGCCAGCCGCCCACGCCCTTTGAGCAGACCGCCGCCGCCCAGCCGGATTACGAGGTCTGGGACTTGGTCAACAAGACGCCACTGTTAGTAAGCAAGGATCGCGACGAGAGCCGCCAGCAGTGGAACGCCGACGACAACGCCGGGCTGACCTTTGCCGAACCGACGGCCACCACCGTGGAGTACTTCCGCGACGTGCTGCCGATTCTCAAGCGAAGTTGCATCGAGTGCCATTCGTCGGCCGACGGGAAAACGCCGGCTGAGCGACTCGACCTGGATGCCGATTCCACCTGGGTGGATGTCCCCAACCAGGGCCGCTTTCCTGGCACCTACACCCGACTGGCGCTCGATGAAAAGGCCCAGTTTGGCCACCCGCCGCCGGCCTGGAACTCGTGGGGCTATCCCAATGCCTCGCGGTATATCCGCAAGTTCCAGTCGCGGCGGAGCCTGCTGGTCTGGAAGATCTACGGCCAACGGCTCGATGGCTTCAGCAACGACGACCACCCGTCCGAGAGTCGCCCGGGGGCCGGCGATCTGGTGCATCGCGGCGAAGCGGTCGACCTGCAAAAGCATCGGGCCAAGTTCGACATCGATTACGTCGGCGACCCAATGCCACCGCCCGCGGCCGTGGAAGCCGGGCGGGTGGCGCCGTTGAGCGACGAGGACCGCCGGACTTTGGTCCGCTGGATCGATCTGGGCTGCCCGATCGATCTGGATGCCGAGGACGGACCGCCGGGTTCGGGGCCGGGTTACGGCTGGTTCTTGGACGACAATCGGCCCGTGGTCGCCTTGACCGAACCTCAACCCGGCGATCAACCGCGGCTGGGTCGGGTGCTGGTCGGCCTGTACGACTACGACAGCGGCGTGGACTTCGCCAGTGTCGAGATCACCGCCGATCGCCGCTTGGGCAAGCATCCCGCCGGAACCAATCTGGCCCAGCAGTTTGTGCGTCAGGATCAGGCCGTGTATGCCTGGAATTTTGACGAGCCGGTCACCCAGCTTGAACGCACGACCCTCACCGTGCGGGTCCGCGACCACCAAGGCAACACGACAACCGTCCGCCGCACGTTCTCTGTAGGGCAGGCCGCCCCTCAGGCCAGCGACTGAGGTCGGTCGAACCGCATCAGTTTTGGCGATCGGCGGGGCGTCGCAGCAGCTCGCCGATGGCCTGACTGTACTCGGTGGCCCGCTCTTCGGCGGCTTCCAGCGGCGGGCCCGCGGCGATGCCCGGCCGTTTGTGCCCAGCCGCCGTCAGGTAGCCGTCGCGGAGCAGCCGCATCCGCTCGCCCAACAGTTGAAAGGCCTCTTCCGAGACGCCCCGCTCCAGAAAAAAGGCCGGGGGATCGCGGGCGTCCAGCACTTGGGGCTCGCCCAGGCCCGCGATGATCCGCTGGGCCATGAACCAGTGGCCGGCGGCGTTGGGATGCACCGCATCGGGTTGGAAGGTGAATTCGGGATCCTCGGCCCGGCGGCGTTGGACCTCGGCGGTCATGGCCGAGTGCAAATCGATGACCTTCCAGCCGTGCTCGCGCTGGCCGACCAGCCACTCGGCGTAACGGCCCAACACGTCGTTGTACGAAAACTCGGTGCGGCCCGCCCGTTGGTCGTCGTAGAAGGGCGGCGTGACCACGATCAACGTGGCCCCTTGGGCGGTGACCTGCTCGCGGAGCTTGGTGAAGCCCTCGCGGTACTTGGCGAATCGCTGCTCGTCCCAGGGTTGATAGATGCCACAGTTGATGCCGTAGCAGGCGAACACGACATCGGGCCGCGTGACCCGCAGCACGCGTTCCAGCCGCTCGGCCAAGTCGGGTCGGGGGAACCGCCCGTCGGCGTGGCCTTCTTCGCTGAGGCCCGAGACCGTCTCGCTGGGCAGCCCGACATTGATGACCCGTGGGGGATTGCCCCGCCGTTTGACATTCAGCCAGGCCTCGACGGCCGTCACGTACTGGCCGCTGTAGGTGATGCTGTCGCCCAGGAAGACGATTCGCTCGGCCCGAGCCAGTTCGGCGGGCCAACCCACATCGGGTTCGTCGGCCGCTGCGGTTGCCAGGCCCAACGACGCCCACAGCCCGTACAGCACGGCGACCCGGATTGCCAATCGCATCATGGTTGTTGGACCCCTGAGAGAGAACGTGGTCGTGCCCCAGGTGCCATGGTACCGAAGTCAACCGAGGCTGGACATCGCTCCGAGGATGCCCAGGCCCAACATCAGCCCGACCACCAGCAACGCCGCGAAGCAGCCAGTTGGCTTGAGGTCGGGTCGGGCGGCCCGGAGCCGATCCATATAGGTCTGCAAGTCCTCGCCGGTTTCGGTCCACTCGCAGTCGCGGAAAGGCACATGCCGCTGGCACTCGCAGCAGAACGTCCGATCGGCATTGTAGAGATAAGGGTTCTCCAGGTAGCTGCGGATGAACTTGTCCGGCATCTCGGTGGCCGAGCCGCACCGGCGGTGCATGTACACCCGCGGCACCTCGTCCAGGGTGCCCTGATACCGCTGTTCGTCCGGCAGTGTCACGTAGCTTTCTTGCTGGCCGTCGGGGCCAATCCGCAAGTGCTCGCGCTCATGGCGGGGATAGTCCAGGGCGGGGATCCACTCGTGGCAGTACGGGCAACGAATCGGCTTCATGGGAGTAGCCCCGGGAGGGCGGGAAATGGTAACCCCCCAAGAATAATGGCCGCCTCAGGCACCCGCCAGAGGCGAGGCCCACGACGGCCATGGTCGAAGCGTTTGGGCTCAAGTCCCTCAGCCCACAAGTTCCGGCATCGGCTTGTGGCCATCGACCAGCGGGTGCGGGCGTCCCGACAGATCGCTCAGCACCGCCTGATTCGGGTCGAGCCCCATGTTGTGGTACAGCGTGGCCAGCACTTCGCCAAAGTGAACCGGGCGGTCGGCGATTTCGGCAGCCAGGCGGTCGGTCGCTCCGATGACTTGCCCGGTCTTCATGCCGCCGCCGGCCAGCAGTCCAGCGCCCACCCGCGGCCAGTGATCGCGACCGGCGTCGGCGTTGATCCGCGGCGTGCGACCGAACTCGCCCCAGGCGACCACCGAGACGTCGTCGGCCAGGCCCCGCTCGTGCAGATCGCTGACCAAGGCCGAAATCCCCTGATCGAACATCGGCAGGTGCGTGTTCTTGAGCCCCGGAAAGTTGTTGCTGTGAAAGTCCCAGCGGCCAAAGTTGAGCGTCACCACCCGGCAACCCGCTTCGACCAGTCGCCGGGCCAGCAGAAAGTGCTCGAGGTTCCGCGGAGCCCCAACGCCAAAGTTCTTGGGATCGCCCTTGCCGTACCGCTCGATGGTCTCGGGGGCTTCGCGCGACAGGTCCAGGGCCTCGGCCAGCCGGCTCGAGGTGAGAATGTCGAACGCCTGCTGCGTCATGGCGTCCATCCCGTCCAATCGTCCCCCGGCGTCCAGATCGCGGCGGATGGTGTCCAGCTTGTTCAGCAGCGACTTGCGGTCCTGCAAGCGTTCGACGGAAATCCCCCGCAGCAACATGTCCTGCCGTGCCGGTCCCGACGGCCGAAACGCCCCATGGGCAATGCCCAAAAAGCCCGGATGCCCCGGCGATCCGTAAGGCGGGTGTCCCGTGTCGGGCGACAGACCCACGAACGGCGGCACATCGGGATTGCGGGCCCCCAGCGTCCGCGAGACGACCGAGCCCACCGAGGGCCAACCGCCCGAGGGCTGGTTCTGGACCGTTCGGCCCGTGTAGCAGATGAACGAATCGTGGGCACCATTGGGCGAGCCGTACACGCTCCGTAGCGGGACGAGCTTGTCCATGATCTTGGCCGTCAACGGCATGTGCTCGCAGATCTGGATGCCCGGCACATTGGTGTCGATGGGGCGGAATTCGCCGCGGATCTCGGCCGGGGCGTCCATCTTGAGGTCATACATGTCCTGGTGCGAGGGAGCCCCGCACATGTAGATCATGATGATCGCCTTCTTCGAGTCCCGAATGCCGGCGGCCTCCTCGGCCCGCAGCAAGTCGGTCAGGGTCAGGCCACCCAATCCCAGGGCCCCGGCTCGCAGCACATCCCGACGCGACCAACCTCGCTGGGCATTTCCCTGGACCATCTCGACCACTCCTGACAAAGAACCCGAAAACACATCAACATAGGTTGATACAATATCGGGTCCGCCCACCCCAGCCTCCAGTAACCCGGCGGAACCTCAGGAATTGGTCGCGGGCCCCTCGAC
>JBJHDE010000005.1:0-6566 GCA_050486385.1 Planctomycetales bacterium
CTGTTGCACCGCACTTCCATTGAGCCAGCCGCCTGCGACCAGCTCACCTTGGAGCTGGAAGACTTCCTGACGGCCATCCGCACCGGCCAGCCGCCGCGGACCTCAGGCGACGACGCCGTGCGGACCCTGGCGGTCGCCGAGCGGATTCTCGACGAGATTGGCCTGCACACTTGGAATGGTCGGCACCCAGGACCTCAGGGGCCGCATCTGCCGGCGACCCACAACCCGATGGGTTTGCAAGGCCCGCATTGGTCGGCCTTTGAGGGCAACGCGCAGCGGAGCGAGGACGAATCGGCCCGCCGCGAGTGAGGGGAGCACCGCCAACCAAAAAAATTCCGTTGGCCGTAACTCCCGATCCTCAGACAACGTGCGTCAAACGCCCCGCGGCAGGAATATCAAAAACCCGTTGCGGGGCTTGTACTTATCGACGTGCGAGCCATAAATTAGCGAGGCCTCGCGGGTGTGGTTTTGGGGCCGATCGAGTTGCCGTGAGTGTGACAATTCACGCTGGCGACCGCTCGTCCAAATGTGGGCCTGCTGGGGCTTCTTCCTTCACACTGGGTGAGGGGGCGGTCAGAGACCGCTCGGAAGTTGGGGCCGCTCATTCACTGGTCCCCTGGTCGCCGTTTGGCTGCTCGACGATGTTTTCCACAATGCGACGCGACTCCATTATTCTGGGTCCTGAAGAACGCGAGATGATGCGGGCGGCTGGCCGCTTCAACGCCCAGTTGATGGACTTCATCCGCCCCCACGTCAAGGAAGGCGTCTCGACCCGAGAGATCGACCGCCTGATCCACCAGTACACGTTGGATCATGGCCACCGACCGGCGACGCTCAACTACCGCGGCTATCCCAAGAGCTGCTGCACCAGCGTCAACGATGTCATCTGCCACGGCATCCCCGACGAGTACGTGCTCAGGTCGGGCGACATCATCAACGTGGACATCACCTCGGTGGTCGACGGCTGGCACGGCGACCAGTCCGAGACGTTTTTGATTGGCGAGGTCACCGACGAGGCCCGCCGGGTCACGCAGTGCTCGTTCGACTGCCTGTGGCTGGCGATTGACGTCTGCCGGCCGTTTGGCCGGATCATCGAAATTGGTCGCGTGATCCGGGCCCATGCCGAGCCGCTGGGCTTCTCGGTGGTCCGCGATTACCAGGGCCATGGCCTGGGCCGGCAGTTCCACCAAGAACCATCGATCCCGCATTATCCCATGCGGCGGTTGGGCACCCGGGGCATTCCGCCGGGCGTGTGCTTCACCATCGAGCCGATGATCAACGTCGGCACCGAGCAAGGCGAAGTCGACCAGAACGATCAATGGACCGTCCGCACCCGCGACGGTAAGCTCAGCGCCCAGTTCGAGCACACCATTCTGATGACCGAAACCGGTCCCGAAGTGCTGACGCTCACCAAGGACGGACCCCAGCGGGGTCACAGGTTCTGACCGACGGGCCATCTCTGGTGACGGCCGGTTGCCCCCGCGCTTCCTTCCGACAGCGCAAAACAGTTTGCCAACGCCAACCGGCCCGAAATCGCCAGGATTCCGGGCCGGTCGTTGCGTTGACTGACTTCCTACTAAAAGTTGAGGAACGGGCTTGTGGCACTGGTGGCTTGTCTACCAGTGTTCAACAACGCCTGCGCTTCTTCGAGGCGTGTCCCTGTAACCTTTTGAACAGGAACAACTTAGGCGGATCTGTCCGGCTGAGGGACACACTGGTGGACAAGCCACCAGTGGCACGACTTGCGTTTGAAGGATTGCGCAGAGATCAGTAGGTCGCGTTGATGCGACATCAGGGCCTTGGCGGATTGCCGGGGATGCTCACCCAGCCCAGGCCTTTGACCTTGGTGCGGACGCGGGCCAGGTACATGTCGCTGGTCAGGTACAGGGTTTGGCCATCGTCGCCCCAGCCCACATTGGCGATTCGTTCGCCGGTGCTGATCAGGCCCAGCAGCTTGCCCTGGGGCGACAGCACCAGCACGCCGCCGGGGCCGGTGGCCCAGAGATTGCCGTGCTCGTCGATCTTCAGCCCATCGGGCAGGCCCTTCTTGCCCTGCTTGGCCAGCGCGCTGCCATCGAACAGAATTTTCTTTTGGCCCAGCGAGCCGTCTTCCTGAAGCGCGAAGGCAAAGTAGTGCGGGTTCTTCGGGTCGCTTTGGGCGACGTACAGGGTTTTCTCGTCGGGGCTCAGGGCGATGCCGTTGGGATAGGGCAGCTCCTTGGTCAGCAACTCGACGGTGCCATCGGGCTTAAGGCGGAACACCCCGTTGTAGTCCATTTCCTTGGTGGGGTCTTCGTTGCGTTGCAGCAGCCCGTAGGGCGGATCGGTGAAGTACAGATCGCCGTTCGAGTGATAGACCAGGTCGTTGGGGCTATTGTACTTCTTGCCCTGATAGTTGTCGGTCAGCACCGTTTGGCTGCCATCGGGTTCGAGCCGTGCGACCTGGCGATCGCCATGCTGGCACAGGACCAACCGTTTTTGCTTGTCGAGCGCCAGCCCGTTGGAGCCCGGCTCGCCACCGCGGGGCACATCGCCGGTGTAGCCGCTGGGTTCCAGGAACACGCTCAGCGGCTCGCCGTCTTTCCAGCGATAGACGCGGTTGGCGGGCACGTCACTGAACAGCACCGACCCGTCGTGCGGCCACCAGACCGGCCCCTCGGACCAATCGAATCCGGCGGCCAGCTTCTCGATTTTGGCATCGGTATCGATCAGGGCATCGAGCTGGGCGTCGAACCGGATCACTTCGCCAAAGGTGGGCTTCTCGGGCACCGCCTTGGGCTCGTCGGTCCAGCCGGTCGTCGGCACGGCCAGCATGGCCAAAGCGGCATACATCAACACGCGGTTCATCGTGAGGGTCTCCAGAATCGGGGCGAATCGCAAGGAGTGGGGCGTTTGGGACAGCCGCCCGCCTGCCGTGCCAGCTTACTCACCACCGCGCGGCAGGGAAGCCAAGGTGCGCAACTTTTCCGCGCATCCGAGGGCGTGTAAGCTGCTGAATCGCCCGAGCGTTTCCGCACTCCCACCCGGAGAGCCCCTTCGATGCCTGTTCGACTTGCCCCCAGCTTGACCCTTGCGGTGGCCTTGGCCGGAGCCCTCCTGAGCGGCGCCGCTACGGTCCTGGCCAATGAGCCGCCGATTCTCGATCCCGAAGCCACCATCGAGCGGGTGGCCACCGGCAATCGCTTCACCGAGGGTCCGGCCCTGGGACCCGACGGCACGCTGTACTGGTCCGACATTCCCAATGCACGGATCATGCAGCTTGATGCCGAAGGTAAGATGAGCGTGTTTCTCGAACCGCCGGGGGCGACCAACGGCTTGCTGTTCGATCAACAAGGCCGCCTGCTGATGTGCATCACCGAGGGCGAACATAAGGGCATCGCCCGACGGGAGCCCGACGGGACGCTGCGGCACCTGGTCACTCGCTACGAAGGCCAACCCTTTATCGCCCCCAACGACCTGGCGATTGACGGTCGCGGGCGGATCTTCTTCACCGATCCCGACTACACCCGCCCCAACGATCCTCGGCCGCCCCTGGAGCCCGCCGTCTACCGAATTGATCCCCCGGCCAACGACGATGAGCCCTGGGCCATTGAACGGGTCGATACCGGCAAGCAGCGGGTCAACGGAATCGTCGTGACGCCCGACGACCGCTACGTGTACGTCTCGGATCGGGCGACGCAGAAGCTGCACCGGTATCGCCTCGAAGAGAATGGCCAACTGACCCACGACAAGGTGCTGTACGACTTTTCGCCGGACCGCGGGATCGACGGCATGTGGCTGGATGTCGAGGGCAACATCTACGGTGCCGCGGGCCAAGGCCCGACCACGGGGCTGTTCGTCCTCAGTCCCGAAGGCAAGCTGCTGGCCACGCGGCCCATGCCCGAGTTCAGCACGAACGTCGTCATAGGCGGGGCCAACGGCCGCGAGCTGTTTCTCACGGCCAGCACAAGCGTTTACAAGCTGCCGGTGACCAAGCCCGGCATGCGGATCATTCGCGACGCCGACGACCGCTGAGCCACGCCGCGTTGGCTCGCTTACTTACCAAAGGACCTTTGCCAGGAGACCACCGCGCGATGCCGCTGGGTTATTGCACCAATGTTCATGCTGGGGCCTCGCTGGAGGAAACCTGGACCCAATTGCAACGCCACGCCGTGGCGGTTCGCGGGCGCTTCGCCCCGTTGGAGCCCATGGGCCTGGGCCTGTGGCTCTCGGCCCCCAGTGCCGCGGCGCTGCTGAAAGCTCCTGACCGGCTGATTGCGTTTCGCGATTGGCTGGCCGAGGCCGGGTTGGTGCCGTTCACCTTCAACGGCTTTCCTTGTGGCAACTTCCATCAGGCCATCGTCAAGCATCGGGTCTACGAGCCCCGTTGGGACGAACCCGAGCGGCTGACCTACACGCTGCAACTCATCGAACTGCTGGATCGCCTGTTGCCGCCGGGTGTGGCGGGCAGCATCTCGACATTGCCGCTGGCCTGGAGCCAGCCCCCGCCCAGCGATGCCCGACGCGAAGCCACGATCCGCAATCTGCGGGCGGTGGCCGACCGCCTGGCCGAGCTGGAGGATCGTGGACGGTCGATCGTGCTGGCCTTGGAGCCTGAGCCAGGTTGCCGCCTGGAGACCAGCGAGCAGATTGTGCGGTTCTTCGAGGACGAGCTGCTCGCCGGCGGGGGGCTGGTGGCCGCCGGAGACGAAGACCGCATCCGCCGCACGCTGGGGGTGTGTCACGATGTGTGCCATGCCGTGGTCATGGGCGAATCGCAACGCGAAGTCCTGGGCCGATTCCGCGACGCGGGGCTGCGGGTGGGCAAGGTGCAACTCTCCAGCGCGGTGATTGCCGAGGTCCGCGGCTCGCGGGCCCGCAACGCCTTGGAACAGCTTGCCTCGTTTGCCGAAGATCGCTATCTCCACCAAACCACGATCGCCGGCGATGACGGCTCGCTGCGGTTCTACGAAGACCTGCCCGCAGCCTTGGCGGTTGCACGCCCGCGGCCCGGTCGGGCGGTGGACGCGGCTTTTGAGGGGACGTGGCGGATCCATTTTCACGTACCGGTGTATTTGGAACACTTTGGGCATTTGCAGACGTCGCAGGCGGCGATTCTGGAGTGCATTGCCGCGTGTCGTGATTATCATCCAGAGGTCGATCACTTCGAGGTCGAGACCTACGCCTGGGGGGTGCTGCCGGCCGAGCTGCAGCGGGACGAGCTGGCCGACGGCATCGCTGACGAACTGGCTTGGGCCGCCGGGGCCTTGCGGGCTGATCGACGGGTCGTCGATTGAATCCTCGTGGTCGGTGCCAGGCGTGGTCTGGCACCGTCCCCAGCCCCATAGCGCCGTGGAATGAGCACCCCAAGCCCCCTAGCTTCGCGCTCCATTACCCTGGTCGGGATGCCGGCCTCGGGCAAAAGCACCGTGGGGCGTGCCTTGGCCAAGCGGATGAATTTCGAGTTCGTGGATGTCGACCACCTCATCCAGGATGGCGAGGGGCTCAAGCTGCACCAACTCATTGACCGCGACGGACTTGAGGGCTTTCTGGATCTCGAGGCCGATTACGCCGAGGGGATCCACGGCGCGGGCCAGGTCATCGCACCTGGCGGCAGCATCATCTATCGCGATCGGGCCTGCGAGCACCTTCGCTCCCTGGGACCGGTGGTCTATTTGTGGCTGCCGCTGGACGAGGTCGCCCGGCGGTTGGGCGATTTGGCGGCACGGGGCGTGGCCATCGGACCGGGCCGCACGCTGGAAGACCTGTACAACGAGCGCTGTCCGAAGTACGAGCAATGGGCCACCGCGGTGGTGGATTGTCGCGGGCTGTCGGCCCGCGAGGCCGCCGAGCGGATTGTCCAGGTGGTCGCTCCGGGACGCGAATTCCGAACTGCACCGGGCGAATGCTAGGCGCTCGCCCTGGACCGAGTCACAATGGACCCTTGGGGTGGCCCGCTTTTCAATCCCAGTGTCCCAGGCCCCGACCTCGCGAGAGCCCGACCGTGATCCTTCGACCCAGCGACACTCGACCCGAAGCCGCGCGAAGCCGTCGATTGGCCGAAATTCGTGCGGCGATTGAGGCCGGGACCTACGAAACGCCCGAAAAACTGGCACGGGCCGTGGAACGACTCGTCGAAAGCGAACAACTTCTTGAAGAGCCTCACGGACCGTTGTCCCGGGAGCATGGTCCGCGGTCCTGATCGTCTGGCTGACCCCAGGTTTCGGATTTCCCGTCGAGAGCATTCATGTCGGGCGACTTCTACTCGCTGCTGAGGCGTTATCTCAACCGTTCGGTCTGCCTGAATCTGCACGGGCAGGTGAGCATTTGGGGACGGGTGGCCGAAGTGTGTTACGATGGCGTCCGCCTGATCGACGCCCGGGTGCAGAACGATCTTGAGGGGCTGGCCTCGTTTCATGTGCATGGCGACCAAGCCCCCCACGAGGTCCGCCGCGAGACCGTGGTGCATCTCAATCAGATTCTGGCGATCACCTGCCTGGAGGAGATCGCCCCCGAATCGCTGGACGACACCCCACCGCCGGCGGCGCGGCGGCTGCTGGTCGATCCCATCGAGCTGTTGCTCAGCA
>JBJHDE010000005.1:6576-24760 GCA_050486385.1 Planctomycetales bacterium
TGGCCGAAGATGGCGACTTGGTCATTCGGCTGGACGACCTCCGCAGTCAGATGGCTGGCGAATTGGGCCTAAGCTTGGGGCCGATTCCCATTCTGGAACACGTGCGGCTGCCCGATCGGGTGTTCTTGGTGCGACTGCGTGGCGTCCAAACCGTCCGCGGCTCGTTGGAGCCCGACAAGCTGTTGGCCCTGGAGACCGTCGAGGTCACGCGGCCACTGCCCGGCAAGCGGCTGCTGATCAATCCGTTTCCGCAACCCGCCTGGTGGATTAAGCCGGGTCAGCGGGAAGTGGCCGAGATGTACGGTTACTCGGTCCTGCCGGCGTCGGCGGTGATCCTGGCCCACTTGCACGTGCTGTTCCGCCGTCGCGCGGCCGACCTGTTTGGCCGGCAGCAGATGGAAGACCTCATCGATCAGCTTCGCGTGACCTCGCCGGCGATTGTTGACGAGGTGCTGCCCGACCTGATCCGCCCCCGCCAACTGCTGAAATTGCTGCGGGCGCTGCTCCGCGATCTGGTGCCCATTCGCGACCTCGAGACGATTCTCGAGACCCTGTCGGAAGCCGCCTACGAGACCGACGACCTCGATCGGCTGATCGAGCGGGTCCGGCAAGCCCTGGCCCCGGTGCTGACCGATCGCTACCGCGATGGCGAGGACAAGATCCATGCCGTCACCTTGGACCCCGCCCTGGAAAGCGCCTTGGTTCGCATTGTGCGGCGCGGTCCCCGCGGGCCTTCGCTGGAGCTTTCGCCCAGCCAGCAGGCGGTGCTGGTGCCGTTGATTGAGGCGCATCTGGCCGAACTGCGACGGCAGGGACGCCCCGAGGTGCTGGTCACCAGCAGCCCGCTGCGCGCCGCGGTGCGGACCTTGCTGATGGGCACCCTGCCTTACTGTGCCGTGTTGAGCCACGAAGAAATTGATGCCGGCACCACCATCGAAGTGGCGGGCGTGGTGTTCGCCGCTAAGCTGTTTGACAACGATCGCCGCCGCCGACCGGTGGGCGAGGCTCGGACCCAAAAGCCGGCAGGAAGCAGTTCGGGCGAATGACTTCGCGACCGCCAGGTGGCCGGGCGTCTGAGGGCCAGTCCCGGGCGATCTCCAGTCGCCACAATCCGCGATTCAAGGCGGCCGTGGCCCTCCGCGAGCGACGCGGACGCGATGCGAATGGCCGATTCCTGATTGATGGCCTTCGCGAGATCCGCCGGGCCCTGGATGCCGGCGTGGAGGTCGCCGAGGCCTTCATCACCCCGCCGCCGGCCCATCCGCCCGCCCAACAACTCGTCGCGCGGCTCTCCGCCCTGGGAGTGCCCTTGTGGGAGGTTCCCAACGACCTGTTGGCTCGCTTGAGCTTTGGGGAGCGGGTCACTGGTGTGGTGGCCGTGGGGCTGGCTCAAACCAAGCCGTTGGAATCCCTGGTGTTGCCCGAGGTACCGCTGGTGGCCGTGGTCACTGGGGTCGAGAAACCCGGCAACCTGGGGGCGATCCTGCGATCGGCCGATGGGGCGGGAATCTCGGCGGTGGTCTCGGCGAACCCCAAGACTGACCTCTATAATCCGAATTGTATTCGGGCGAGCCTGGGCACGGTGTTCAGCATGCGGGTGGCGGCGGCCCCTCCGGAGGAGGTGCTGAACTGGTTGCTGGACCGCGGCCTGCGGGTCCTGGCCACCCGGCCCGACGCCCGCCAGGATTACACGGCGGTCGACCTCCGCGAGCCGACGGCCCTGGTGCTGGGAGCCGAGGACCAGGGGCTGAGCGACCGCTGGCGGCACCCGGCGGTCGTGCCGATTCGGATTCCGATGTTGGGTCGTGCCGATAGCCTGAACGTCTCGGTCGCGGCCGCCGTGTTGTTTTACGAAGCCCTGCGTCAACGGTCCGCCGCGGCGGACTCCAGCCACTCGAACCCATCGAGTCCGCATGCCGCCCACGGATGACCTGCCGCCTGAGGACTTGGCCGGCTCGCGCCCCGAGACCCCACCGGTCAACGCCGAGGACGACGGCGAGGGCTTGGATATCGATTTGCCCGATCCCAGCGACGGCAGCCGGCTGCTGGATGCCCGCGACAAGACGATTCAAAAGCGCGATCCCCAGGACCGCCGTCGGGCCCGACTCCGCAAACGCCTGGAGCAGCTCCACGCCCGCCTGGAGAGCCTGCGGGCGATGCCGGCCTCACGCAGCGAGGACACCGCCCGCGAACTGGTCGATGTCGAACGCAAGTTTCTGCAACTCACCCTGCAGGCCGACCAGGTCTTGTCCGAGGCGGTGGTCCAGCAGGGCCATCCGGTGTTGGATGACCTGTTGGACTGGGAAGACTACTGCCGGGCCAACGAGGCGTTCGAAGCCGAGAAGGAGGCCGATGCCCTGTGCCACCAGTTGTTTCGGGACGATGCCCGGCGGTGGGCCAAGCAAATGGACCGGCAGGTCCGTGAACACACCGACGACGGGCAACCGTCGTGGGATTTGCTCGTCCACGGGTTGATGGAGTCGACCACCCAGCATATCGAGGCCCTCCGCAATCGCCTGGCCGACCCGCCAGCGCTACGAACCATTCTCGATACCAAAGACAAACTGCGCAAGCTATTCGCCCAGCGGGCATCGGACCATCCGCCCACGGACGAGCAGCGCGAGCTGTGGGCCAGCGAGCTGCTCGACCAGGTCGACGCCCAACTGGCGGCCGTGCCCGATCAAACGCCCGAGGCCTCGGCCCGGTATTTGGAAGTCGTCATCGCCGATGTCTCGTGGTACCTGGGGGTCGTGGGCTTTCGCGGCCGCGGGCGCCGGCATCGCAAGCTGCGCTCCAAGCTCGAACGGCTCAAGACCGAATGGCAGGAGCAAGTCCTGCAAGACAAGCTGGAAGCCCGCTTTGGCCGCGGTTGGGTGGCCATGTGGGAACGGATGATGCTGATCTTGATCTTCTTGGTCTTGATTGTCATCACCGCGCTGCTGGGCTTTGGCGAGCTGATGAGTGTCGGCATGCTGTGGACCCTGGAGGGCCTGGATGCCTGCATTTGCGCGGTCTTTCTGTACGACTTCTTTTTCAAGTTTTCCATCGTCCCCGACCGCTGGCGATGGTTCCGCCGAAACTGGCTGTTCTGGCTGCTGCCCAGTATTCCGTTTGGTTTGATCCTGCTGGTGGTCGGCGCGGTGGCGGCGCCCGCGGCCGATCCGACCCGCTACGGACGGCTGGCGCGGTTGATGCAGCTTCCGCGGTTGGTGCGTTATATGGCCCTGTTGCGGCCGTTGATCGCACTGCTTCGTGCCTTCGGCTTTATGGTGCGGGGGATGGACCGCATCGCCCGGATGTTCAGTCGGGTGTTGAATCGCAACATCATTCTGTTTCCCACCCGTGGCGAGCGGATGACGGCCCGTCAGGCCCGGCATCGCTTTGCCACGGCGATACGGCGCGTGCGGGCCGAGCTGGTTCGCCGCTGGCGAAGTGTGCTGGTCAACGCGCCGGATGATCTCCGCGATCGTGTGGGCCGGATGCGGGTCGAGGGACTCCGCGAAGCCTGCGAACAGGGCTATTGTGACCGTCCCAGTGGCACCGGACAGCGGATTGAGACCACCCAAGACATCTCGGCCGAAGAGATGCTCCGCTGGCTGGCCGCCGTGACCCCGCAAGACGTCGAGGCCGAACTCGGCGAACACCTCGTCCCCCGAGCGGCGCGGCTGGTGCAATTGTTCGCCCGACCGCCCATGCGGTGGCTGCCGATCATCAGCGCGTGCGTGCCGCGTGTGGTGGTCACCATGACTGATGCCGAAATCGTGGCCGCGGCCACCCGGCGGACGGCCGCCTTTCTCAAACGCTGGCACAACCGTTGGTTCGCCGTCAGCGATTTGTACGGCACGGTCACGCCCAGCCAGTTTGTCGACCGTGTGGCCACCATGCTGATCAACGGCTCGCGGACCCCCTTCTTTCGCTTGCTGAACTTCGGCGGGCTGTACCTGCTGTTTCTGCTGATCTTCTGGATGGTTCCTTACCAGATGCCTGGCGTGGTCGTTCAGGTGTTTGAAATCATCCAGCGGTTGCTCGGCGTGACCTTGCTGGTATTGGGCGGCATCTGCGCTGTGCTCTGGATCACGGGGTTGTGGCTGCAGCGGCTGGCCAAGGAAGCCACCGACTTTTTTGAACGCGCCGCCCAGGCCCAGTTCTTGACGCTCACCGAAGGCATCCGCTGCCGCAGCCTGCTGCGCGATAGCGAGATCATCGCCGACCGGGTGCTGCTGCCCGAGTGCCGCATCAATCTGACCACCGAAGATCAAAACGGCTCGCGGCAGCAACGGGCCTTTGTCGAACGGGTCAAACGGTGCATGATGGGCCTGCATATTCACGGCGACACCTCGCGGGCGGTCGATTCGCTGGAGCGGGCCGCCATGCTGTATCGCGATGCCCTGGATGGATCGTTGTTGAACAACAACGACACCCGCACCACGAATCAACTGCTGGGCAATCCCTCCATTCAGCAGTTTCAATCCTGGAGCCTGCGGGTCACGCCGGCCGAGGCGGCGGCGATTCAGCGGCTGGACCTGGTCCGGCAAAAGTCGCTGTTTCCCGGGCCCTATTTGTGGTTCAACTTTATTACCCAGGCCGTTTCTCACAGCACGGCGCAGCTCATCATCGAGTACAATCGCCACGCCGAGCCGTTGCCCGAACGCGAATTGCTGACCGAGGCCGAGCGGCAGCGATTCGAGAACTGGCTGCATCGGACCACCGTCGAAACACGATCGACTCGCCTGACCGAATACGAGATGGCCGGGCAGTTTGTGACCACCGCGTTTACGGCCCTGCACTTTCTGGACGTCGACCCCCATCGCGATCAAGAAGTGGCCGATCTGTTTGGCGTCGAAGTGTTGGAACGCCTGCAACACGATCGGGGCGTGATGATCCGCCGGATCTTTGGAACCTACCCGCTGCACAATCAGCCACGCGATCTCCGCAGTGTGAACCTGCAAACCGTGTACGACGAGTGGCTCGGTGGCGGGCGGATGGCGCTGTTGCCGGTGTTTGTGGCCTGGCGGATGCTCAAGGGCATGGGGGCCTTGTTGTATTTCTTGTGGCGAAGCGCCAACGAGCTGCGTCGCCCGCACCTGCGACGCAGCACCGATGACGCGGCCGAGGCCGACTTCGGCACCGCCTGCCGCAAGATCGATCGGATGCGCGGGCCGATCACGCGGGCGGCGATTCACCTGCGGACCCTGATGGATCCCGAGTACCTGGGCATCGCGATTCCCGGCATTTGCGGCTCGACCCTGAGTCGGGCCGACGCCGAGATTGACCTGGAGTTCCTGGACGCCGAACCCACAATGCTGGAGGAAGTCCACTACGAACGGCAACGCGCCGAAGCCGACATGCAACGCCTGGGCGACCTGTTGGAAAACGACTTACTGCAAAAAATTGCCGACCAGTTGAACCAGCCCGTCGAGCAGCTCAACACGCCCGACCACCTCCGCGCCGCGGCCTGCGCTTACCTGGCCGACCTGCATGGCGTGCGGCGACACCTGTCGTGCCACGTCATCTTGCGGCAAATCTTTGAACGCACCGCCCGACACGAACCGCTGCCGTTGCGGGTGTTTCCCGTGTTTCGCCTTAAGGGGGCCTTTGCGCGGTGGTGGCGGCAATTCGGACGTGGCACCCGCCGCGATCGGAAGTTCGCCTGGCGGGCGGTGGCGCACAACATGTGGGGTGCGGCCGACTGCCTGGAGGTTTGGGACAAGCTGGGCGACGACGCTCACGAAGAAGGTGTCCGCCGCTTGGCCAGTCTGCTAAGGTATCCTGGACGGATTGGCGAGCAACTGGTGACCATCCGCATGGTGCAAACGCTGGCCGTGCTGGATGTATTGAACTACCGCCAGCACGTCTTTCAGTTGGGCAATTACGCCGCCCAGGGCGACGATGCCGAAGAGTTTCTGGCCTGGGGGCCGATCCAGGCCCGCAGCGACTCGATCGAGACGCCGACACTCACCAACCTCAGCGCCCTGCAGACCAGCTTCAGCGGACGCCCCGAGGATTCGTGAGGCCCGGAATAGAAACGAACCGGTTGTGGGCAGCCCTTCGTCACCTCCTGCTCGTTTCCCCCGGTCAATTGCGCGAGGCCTAGATGCGAATCCAGTCGGCCAGCTTCTCATGCTGGAAGATCATGGTTTCCTGGATGGTCATCGTCTGGCCGGCACCAGCGTCCTTTGCCCGCTGGAACATGGCATAGGCGATGGCCACATCGACATAGGCCAATCCGACGGCGTTGAAGTAGACTCGCTCCTCGGCGGAATCCCGGCCGTTTTTCTCTCCGGCAATGACTTCGACGAGATTCGCATAGATGTCGTCATCGGTGAGTTGGCCGTCTTTGTACATCCGGCTGATGGTTTGGGTCCGGTGTTTTACAGTCTCCCAGTCGTCGCAGACGATCTTGTCACATTGTTTCGCCACGTCGTACTCGTCTTCCCAGCCGCCGATGTGGCTGTAGAAGGTCCCGGGCTTCATCCAGGCGGCTTTGAGCAGCGGCGCTTGCGCGCTGGTGGCGGTCACCAGGATGTCAGCGCCTTCCATGGCCTGCTGGCCGTTGCTGCCCACGGCAATAAATTGCATGTTGGGGAAAAGCGGCGTCATCTCGTCGATAAACTGCGCCACCTCTTGATCGGTTTTGGCGGCCACCCGGCATTCTTCCAGCGACGGAACCACGGTCTTCATGGCGACCAGGTGCATCTTGGCCTGTTCTCCCGCCCCAATGAAACCGATGCTCTTGGAGTCCTGCCTGGCAAAATGCTTTGCGGCGATGCCGCCCATGGCCGCGACTCGCATGTTCGAGCAGAGGGTTCCATCCATGAAGGCAATGGGGAAGCCCTGTTCGATTTCGGACAGGATGATCGCCGCCGAGAGATTCTGGCTGCCAAACCGCTCGGGATTGGCCGGGAACACGGACACCCACTTCACGCCACAGATCTGCTCCGGCAGCAAGGTCGCTGGCAGACAGTTGATCCGCTCCTGCGTCTGGTCGTTGAAGATCTGCACGATCTTCTCGGGGAACAGGACCGTCCCCTCCCGGTAGGCCCGCATGACGTCCTCGGCCGCACTCATGGCCAGCCGCATATCCAGGCATCCTGCTGCCAGCAGGTCCTCCTGAGTCAACAGCAGGCATTCAATCCGGTTCGTATCAGTCATGGTCTTGCCTTTCGATGGGAAGCCCATCGGAGCGGGGCGGCGAACAACGCGTGAAACCAGCACGGGTGCCCTTGCTTCATCAAAAAGTGTGCCACTGCTTGCTGGCAAGCAGTGCGATATGCGGAGCGATGTTGAGCATTCGAGTCGAAGCGCAACCATTCCAGGCAACGTGAACCGTTTCCAACACTGCTTGCCAGCAGGCAAGCAGTGGCACACCTGCACGACATCTTCGCGTTCTTGGCGTCTTCGCGGTTCAATGTGTTTGCCGTCCTGAGTTTCCTAGTGCCTCCAGGCTTGTTCGTAAACCGTTGCAGGCAACGGTGATCCCTGCGCCACAGTGCAATCAAAATCCGTGGCACCTGTGCCCTTTCCCAAACGTTGGCAGTGATCCGTTGGCGAATGGTGTCCGTGAGCCTATGGGGCTTGTGGCAGCAATTGCAGGGCGTCAACAATCACAAAGCCGATGGTGTCTTGGTCGCTGATGGTGATGATGGTCTCGACGCCCGCTTCCAGTTGAACGGTGCCAACGACATTGAAGTAAGTGCCCGCTGGCAGGGGCTGGGTTTGATCGACGGTGAACCGCTTGACTTGGTCTCCGCTGGTGACCTGGACGGGGACATTCGTGGCCCGGGTCTCATGGGCCGAGTAGGCCATCAGCAATTGATACTCGCCGGCCTGTTGAGCTGTGAAGCGGAACGTGGCGGTCGCTTCGCCCGTACCGGCTTCCGTGGAACCCCGCTCGCCGCAGAAGAGGTAGCCGCTGCCGATGTGGGGTTTGAAATTGGTCGAGCGGGACCAGGTGCCGGTCAGCTCGGCGGTGGTGTCGTCGAGGACGATTCCCGGCAGACTCTTCACGGCGATTGAACCCCGCGGCGTAGGCAGGTCCGCGACATCCGGCAATTCCAGGACCTGGCCTTGGGCCAGCAGCCGTTGCCGCAGCTTGGGATAGGGCAGTTCCTGCACGCTGGTGTCCGCTTTGGCGACCAGGGCCGCCGCGACCCCCGCGCCCTGCCCGATGACCATCCAGGCCCCTTCGATCCGCAAGGACGAGATCCCCACGTGCGTACACGAAAGCGCCACCGGCACCAGCAGGTTATCACACTCTTGGGGCTGCGGCACGATTGCGCGGTAGGGCACATGGTAGGCGTAACCCTGCTTGGGATTCGATCGCCTGACGGGGAAGATCGTCCCCTCGTTGACAACGCCTCCGCCTTTCAGGGCGATCCGCTGGCAGTCGTGCGAATCGATCGGAAAGGACGAAATGGCAATCGGGTCGTCGTGACTCGGCGTGTCGAGAATGTCTTTCTGGCTGATGACATACAGGCCCTTCATCCGCCGCGACTCGCGGACGTACAGGGCGGGTGGGAAATGGTCATAGCTGGCAAACTCGTCCCGGCATAGGCCGAGTTCCGCGTAGCGATTGCGGATGCCCGCGGGGACCGCCGGGTCGGTTTTCAGGAAATGAATAAACTCCAGCGTGTATTGCTTGTGGGCTTCCCAAATGTCTTGGCGCCCTGCCTGGTCGGCGGTGTGCCAGTCGTTCCCGCCGCCAATCAGCCCGATGGAAAACTGCCCGCCAATGGAGTTGTTGCCATCGAGTTTCCCGCCCGGCAACGGGTACAGATCGAACCCGACCCGCCGTTCGCCGGCTTGCAATGCGCGGCGGACGATCTCGAACCGAGCCGGGTCGTAGTTGGCGGGCGCTGGAATCGGCACGCGATTTTCGGGGTCGGTGGTCAGGCACAGCCGGAAGCTGTAGGTCATCACGTTGCGGTCGCCGGCCGCCTCGGGTCCGGCATCGTCGGTGGTCACCAGCGGCAGCAGGTTCCCGGCATCGTCGAAGCCATTGATCTTCATCGTGGGTTTGGGGTACTGCTTGCCGGCCAGCGACTCGCCGTATTCCTGGCGGCCTTCGCGTCCGATGGTCCAGTCGACCCCGGCGGCGGCCATAAGATCGCCCTCGTAGCTGCCATCGACAAAGACCCTGCCCGTGAACGTGCCCTTGCTGGTGACCAGCGAGGTGATCCGCGGGCCGTCCTTTGTGACCCGCTTGAGATCGCGTCGAGTCAGCACCCGGACGCCGGCCTCATCCAGCATTTGCAGCGTCACCCGCATCGCGACGTGGGGTTCAAAAGTCCAGCGCGACTGGTCTTTGACGGCCGGATTGTAGGGCGGCTTGAGGCCACGGTCCGTGTAATCCTGAACCACTCGGGTGTGCCATTCATCGAACAGACCCATCAGGGTCGCGCGGACCATCTGGTTCGAGTCGCAGTGACTCAACCCGCCGGTACTCAACCCGCCGATGTGGTCGGTCGGCTCGAGTAGGATGACCTCCGCGCCTTCGCGGGCGGCGGCGATCGCCGCGCAAAAGCCGCCGGGGGTCGAACCATAGACAATCACGTCGGCTTGGTGGTCGGCCCCTGCGGGGTGTGTGAAACAGGCCATCCAAGCGAGCGTCAGGAGGAGACGTCGAATCCAGGGTGTCATGCGAAGGTCCATCGAATCCAGTTGGGCTTACGGGTGCAAAGGCTTGATGACTCTTGGCGGGAGTCGGGGTGACGGACACGATCTCCATCGAGCGGTGGTCAGCGATAGGCTCTGGGCCGTCACTCGGGCGGAGGAAGAATCTTGAGCACGGCCAAGACGGGGCGATGGTCGGAGGCCTGGGGCTCGTCGAGCACGGTGAGTTCAACGAGTTGAAATCGCTCGGCCGGCCGGACCAGGATATAGTCGATTTGTCGTCGCGGTTGATTGGCGGGAAAGGTCAACTGCTGGCCGTCGCCCAGGACCTTCCAATCCTCGGCCAGGGCCTTGAGCACGGCCGAGTCGGGCGTGGCATTCAGGTCGCCAATCAGAATCGCCAGGCGGTCGGGATGCGGCTTCACCAGGGCGCGAATCGTCTCGACACCGGCCAGGCGCTCGCCGTCATCGCGACGGTGGTCGAAGTGGGTATTGTAAATGGTCAGCGGTTCGCCCAGGTCCAGCGATCGCACCTGCATCGATTGCAGGCCCCGCTGTTCGCCGCCGTCGAAATTGGGGAGATGCCGGTTCTGGGCCCGCTCGTTGGGCGACTTCGACAGCAGGGCGTTGCCGTAGTGCCCGCCTTGCAGGGCGATGTTCGCACCGAAGTAGGAGTGCATCTCGGTCAGCTCGGCCAGTTGCCTGGCTTGATCAACATTGCCCGTTCGCCGGGTGAGGACATCGACCTCCTGCAGGCCCACGAGGTCGGGCCGGGCCTGGCGAATGACTTTCGCGGTCCGCTCCAGGTCCAGCTTGCCGTCCATGCCGGCCCCATGCTGAATGTTGTAGGTCAGCACCCGCACGGTCACCGGCTCGTCGGCCGAGGCCGCCACGGGCAGCAGCATCAATATCAGCACAGCGGCCAGCGAACGCACACTGCTCATGAGGACAACACTCGTGGTTGAAGTTCAGGGTCGCAGTCGACGACGCGGGCCCTAACATCGCCGGGGTCCCGCCAGCGCGACGCGAGTTCAGTACGAGGAAGATTCAGTAGGGGGACTCGTGAGGCAGCGTCGTGACCCCGAACCAGAAGCTTTCGATGGTCCGCACAACGTCGGTGAATTTTTCGAAGTCGATCGGTTTGACGATATAGCAGTTGGCGTGAAAGCCGTAGGCCTCCAGGATGTCGGCTTCGTCTTTTGAGGTCGTCAGTACGGCGATGGGGATCCGTTTCAGGGCTTCGTCGGTTTTGATTTCACGGAGCAGCTCGTGGCCATCGAGCTTGGGGATGTTGAGATCCAGCAGGATCAGGTCGGGACGAGGCACCGCCTGGTAGGGGCCTGACTTCCGCAGAAAGGCCAGGGCCTCGATCCCGTCGGTCACGTGGTGCAGGTTGTTGGCCACCTGCGACTGCTGGAGTGCCTCGCGGGTCAGCAGGGCATCGGTGGGACTGTCCTCCACGAGCAGGATCTCGGCCGCGCGCAGGTGTTCAGCCAGGGGCATGACCGGGCTCCTTGCCGTCTGGGATTGTGAAGAAAAACGTGGAACCAATCTCCGGGGTGGACTCCACCCAGATCCGTCCTCCGTGACACTCGACGATCCGTTTGCAGATCGCCAACCCAATGCCTGTTCCAGGATACTCGGTCCGGGTGTGGAGTCGTTGAAAGATCACGAAAATCCGCTCGAAGTATTCTGGGGCGATGCCCAGTCCGTTGTCACGGACCGAAAACTCCCAGCCGCCGTCAATTTTCTGGGCGGCCACATGCACGCGCGGCCGGTCTTCGCGTCGGAATTTGATCGCGTTGGACAGTAGGTTCTGAAACAACTGGATAAGCTGGGCCGCATCGCCGGCGACCGTGGGCAACGGCTCGCGGGTGACGGCCACGCCCGACTCGTCGATGCTGACCGCCAGATTGGCCAGGGCGTTGTCCAGCACCTGGTTCATATCGGTGGGTGCGGGGTCGCGGTAGCGGCTGCCGACCCGTGAAAAGGCCAGCAAGTCTTGAATCAGGGTCCGCATGCGGTCGACGCCATCGACGGTATGGCCGATGAGTTCGTCGCCCCGTTGGTCGAGTTGGCCTTCCAACCGCTGCTTGAGCAACTGCACGCAGCCCGAGACCGCCCGCAGGGGTTCTTGCAGGTCGTGCGAGGCCACATAGGCAAATTGCTGCAAATCGCGATTGCTGCGAGCCAGCTCGTCTTGCACCTGCTTGAGTTCGCTCAAATCGGTCATGCCGCCGACCATCCGCACCGATTGCCCTTCGGAATTGTGAATCACCTGGCCGCGGTCCATGACGTAGGCGTACAGGCCGTCTTTGCGGAGGTAGCGGTACTCGGCGATCCACGGCCGCCCGCTTTCCACGGCGGCGCTGAATGCTGGGAGGACCGCCTCGCGATCTTCGGGATGAATGTTGGCTTTCCAGGTGTCGACACTGGAGATCAGATCCGACGGATCGTAGCCAAACAGTTTGGAGTAGCCTTCGTTCCAACGCACGACGCCGCTGGCGATATCCCAATCCCAGATGGCGTCGTTGGTGATCTGCGAGACCAGCCGGAACAGGGTTTCTCGTTCGCGGAGTTCGCGCTCGCTGTGTTCGCGTTCGATGGCGATTCGCACCAGGTGCGTGGTCCGCTCGATGAAGGCCATCTCGCCGGGCTGGGGCGCGCGGGGCTCGCGGTAGTAGATGGCCACCGTGGCCAGGCAGTCGCCGCGGGCGTCGATCACGGGGACGCTCCAGCAGGCGTTCAGCCCGTGTCGCTCGGCCACCGACTGATAGCCGTCCCACAAGGGATCGCTGCCGATATCGGTCACAATCACGGTTTGTTTGCGATAGGCGGCCGAACCGCACGAGCCCACGTTGGGCCCAATCGCCACCCCATCCACCAACCTGTTGTACTCTTCGGGCAAGTCGGGAGCCGCGCCGTGCCGCAGAACCTGGGTCGCCGGATCAATCAACAGAATCGAGCCGATGCCCGATGGAATGAAACGGCTGACGCCCCGGGCGATGTGTTCCAGCACTTCGGCAAATGGCTGGCCGAGCGAAACGGCCTCCAAGACCTCGGTCTGCCACTGTTGCAGGGCGTCCAGCCGTTTGCGATCGGTGATGTCCAGCACCGAGCCGGTCAATCGCCGCGGTGTGCCGTCGGCGTCGCGTTCGAGTTCGCCCAGTTCATGCACCCAACGGATGCTGCCATCGGGGCGGACCACGCGATGCTCCACATCCAGGCGGCCCGCGCCGACGAGCGCCTGCTGGCGGGCCTCGACCAGAGCCGGGCGATCCTCGGGATGCACATGGTTGAAAAAGTCGTCGAACGTGTTGCCGAATTCCGAGCGTTCCAGTCCGAAAATGCGATAGACTTCGTCGGACCACAGCAGGTCGCCGGTGGTCAGGTCATGCTCCCAGCTTCCCAGATGGGCAATCCGCTGAGCGCGGGCCAGATTGGCTTCGCTCCGCTGGAGCCGCTGCTCGGCCTCTTTCCGCTCGGTGATGTCCATCACCATGCCGAATCGCTCGACGGGCCGGCCCTCCTCGTCGCAGCGCACGTCCCCGCGATCGTACATCCAACGCACCGTGTCGTCCGGGCGGCGGATGCGGTACTCCCAGGAAATCAATCCGCCCGGCACATCGGATCGTTGGGTGCCTTCTTCAATGAGACGCCGATCTTCCGGCAGGATCCGGTCCACGTAGTCCTGGAAGGTGCCGCCGAACTCGTCCTGGGTGATGCCAAACAGCCGACAGGTGCCATCGGACCACTCCAGTTGGTTCGACGGCAATTGCGTCCGCCAGCTTCCCAGGTTGCCGATGCGTTCGGCGTTGGTCAGCAAGGTCATGGTCCGCCGCAAGGCGGTTTCAGCGGCCTTGCGTTGGCGGATGTCGCGGCACACGACCAGCAGGTCGCCGGCGTCGCCGTCCTCGGCGGGAATCGCAATGCGGTGGACTTCGACATCGATCACCGTACCGTCCAGGGCCACCATGCGTTCTTCGGCGGCGGGTTGAGTGGGACCACCGGCCCGCAGGTGGGCGATGCGCTCGGACACCCGGGCTTGATCGTCTGGATGGAACAGCTCGAAGATCGAGCGACCCAGCAGGTCGGCCTCGGAGGACGCACCCAGCAAGCGTTGACCCGCCGGATTGACGTAATGCACGCGATCTTGCCGGTTGATAAATACGCCGTCCGGCGAGTGATCCACCAGGTTGCGATAGCGCTGCTCGCTGGCACGCAGGGCGTGCTCCATCGCCCGGCGGTCGCTGATATCGCGGATGGTGGCCAGAAACAGGCGGTCCGGTTGTTGCCCCACGGCCACAACGGCCAACTCGGCCGGAAACTCGCTGCCATCGGCGCGCTGGGCGGTGACCTCCCAGCGGCGGCCCAGTGCATCTGGGGTGTCGTTGGCCTGATACTCGCTGAGCCGTTTGAAGAACCGGGGCCGATGGTCAACGGGAATGAACAACTCGGCCACCGACTGCCCCACGACATGATGCCGCTGGCAACGGAACAGTGCCTCGGCCGCCGGGTTCAGATCCACCAGCCGCCCGTCGGCATCCATCCCCAAGATGCCGTCCAGCGAGGCCTGCCACACGGCGTCGGTCAGTGGTTCGTGTTGCATGAAAGACAATTCACCGATTCGCGGTGCCCCGCAATCCGTGCCTGAGCCGCTTGACAACGTGTGGCCGCAGACGCATCGCGCGACACCCGAAACGGTCGAGGCCTTGGTCGTTGGAAGAACCACACGCCAGAGAAGGCCCCATTATCGCATTGCCCCTCCCGATGTTCCATAGTCAACCCACCAGAATTGATGGAGGTTCCGGGAACCGGCGGCCCTGAGAACAACCCAAACCACGGGAACCACGCCCGGGCCCGACCGCCCCCTCCTTGACGGCCCAGGCCCCAGCCCATCGACTTGGGTCTGCGGTGTGACGCCGGACCTGTGCGAACTTGTGGCCCCGAGGAACCAAGCCATGCGGATTGTTAAGTTGGGGGGGAGCCTGCTCGATCTGCCCGACCTGGCCGCGCGGCTGGGCACCTGGTTGGCCCGGCAGTCGCCCGAGCCAACCGCATTGATTGTCGGAGGCGGGCCCTTGGCCGATTGGGTGCGGCAGGCCGATGCCACGCATCGCCTGGGCCAGGCCCTGGCCCACCAGTTGGCCCTGCGGGCGTTGCAGACGCCGGCGGCTTTGGTCTCGGTGCTGACCGGTTGGCCGGTGGTGACGACTTGGCCGCTGGAGAACGTCGGCGTGGCGGTGCTGGACCCGTGGGCCTGGTTGGGCCTGTGGGAGAGCGATCCGGCGCGCGAGCAACTGCCCCACACCTGGGACGTGACCAGTGACTCGATTGCCGCTTTCGTGGCCGTGCAGAGTCGGGCCGCCGAGTTGGTGCTGCTCAAGAGCCACTTGCCGCCGGGTGTGCGGACGCCCGAGGAGGCGGCGGCCGAGGGGCTGGTGGACCCCTGGTTCCCGAATTTGGCGGATCGTGTGGGGCCGATCCGGCTGGTCAACTTTCGCAGCCCCGAGTTCGCCGAGCGTTGGCTGACCACACCGTGACCGCCGGCGGGCCCCAGCCCCTGGTTTGTTGGACCCACGGGTGACTACTATGGGAGCCTGGCTGATCGCTGAAATTTCATCCGCCCCGAAATCGGAGTCTCTGAGCATGCGCTGTGTTTGGACCACCCTGTTGGTCGCGTTTTTTGCGGTTGCGGCCCTGCCCTGGGAGCTCGCGGCCGACGATGTGCCGTTGAACCAGCAGTACGATCTGGTCGTTTATGGCGGGACCTCGGGCGGAGTCGCGGCCGCCGTGCAGGCCAAGCGGATGGGCAAGTCCGCGATTGTGATCGAGCCCAGCCAGCACCTGGGCGGCCTGAGTTCCGGGGGCTTGGGCTTTACCGATACCGGCAACAAGGCGGTCATCGGTGGCTTGGCCCGGCAGTTCTATCATCGCGTGTGGCAGCACTACGATGGCGAGGACGCCTGGGTTTGGCAGGACAAGGCGAGCTACGGCAACCGCGGCCAGGGGCACGCCGCCATCGACCAGGGCGAACGGACAATGTGGATCTTCGAGCCCAGCGTGGCCGAGTCGATTTTCGACGGCTGGGTCAAGGAGCACGAGATCCCCGTCATTCGTAATGGCTGGCTCAATCGCGAAACGGGCGTGGCCAAGGACGGCACGAAGATCACGGCGATCACGTTGCTGGACGGTCGCACGATCCGCGGCAAGATGTTCATCGATGCCACCTACGAAGGCGACCTGTTGGCCGCCGCCGGCGTGAGCTATCACGTGGGCCGCGAGTCGAACGAGACCTACGGCGAAACCTGGAACGGCGTGCAGACCGGGGTGTTTCATCACCGGCACCATTTCAAAGTGCTGCCCAAGCCGATCAGCCCCTACCGGGTTGCCGACGATCCCACCAGCGGATTGCTGCCGCGGATCAGTCCCGATCCTCCGGGCGAAAAGGGCTCGGGCGATCACCGCGTGCAGGCCTACTGCTTTCGCATGTGCCTGACCAATCACCCCGAGAATCGCGTGCCGTTCCCCAAACCCGACGGCTACGATGCCGATCAGTACTTGCTGCTGCTGCGGATTTTCGATGCGGGCTGGCGCGAGACCTTTCACAAGTTCGACCCGGTTCCTAATCGCAAGACCGACACCAACAACCACGGGCCGTTCAGCACCGACAATATCGGCTACAACTACGATTACCCCGAAGCCACCTACGAGCGGCGTCGCGAGATCATTGCCGAGCACGAAACCTACCAACAGGGCCTGATGTACTTTCTGGCCAACGACGAGCGGGTACCTGAGGAGGTCCGCACGCGGATGAGCCAGTGGGGCCTGGCCAAGGACGAGTTCGTGGACAACGGGCACTGGCCCCATCAGCTTTACATCCGCGAGGCCCGGCGGATGGTGGGCGCGTATGTCATGACCGAGAACGAGTTGCTCAAGCGGCGGCCCACGCCCGACTCGGTGGGGATGGGCTCGTACACGATCGACTCGCACAATGTGCAGCGATACGTCACCGAAGAGGGCCACGTCCACAACGAAGGCGATATCGGCGTGGGGACTCCGGGCCCCTACGAGATTGCTTACGGCGCGCTGGTGCCCCAGGCCGAGGAGTGTACCAACCTGTTGGTGCCGGTGTGCGTGAGCAGTTCGCACATTGCCTTTGGCTCAATCCGCATGGAGCCGGTGTTCATGATCCTGGGGCAGTCGGCCGCCACGGCCGCGGCCCTGGCGATTGACGCCGACATCAGCGTGCAGGACGTGCCCTACGAAACCCTGCGGGAGAAGCTGTTGGAAGACGGGCAGGTGCTGGAACACGGCGACTCGCGTCAACAATCGTCCCGCGGCGTGGACCCCAAGACCCTGGATGGGATTGTCGTCGACGATGCCGCTGCCAAGAAGGTGGGCGATTGGCAACCCAGCTTCAGCCAAGGCCGCTGGGTCGGCAACGGCTACCTGCACGACAACAACGAGGGCAAGGGCCAACGCCACGTTCGCTTTACCGCCGAAGTGCCCAAAGCGGGTGAGTACGAGGTCCGGCTGGCGTACTCGGGCTTTTCCAATCGGGCCAGCAACGTGCCGGTGACCGTGAGCACGGCCGCCGGAGACATCACCAAGCAGGTCGATCAGCGTCGGCAGCCGCCGATCGACGGGCTGTGGGTCTCGCTGGGGACCCACCCCCTGGCCGCCGGCGAAGTGAGCATCACGGTGTCGAATGCCGGCACCGATGGCCACGTGATTGCCGATGCCGTGCAGCTTCTGCCCAAGTGAGCCGAGCAGTCCCTGATGGTGACACGAGCCACGGCCGCGGCGGAGCGATCCGTCGGGGCCGTGGCTTGCGTGTTGTTGGCCAGCCAGCGGTCGCCATCAGGCGTAGCCCAGCTCTTCGAGATCCTCTTCCGACAGGCCGTGGTGGTGGCCGATCTCGTGCAGGATCGTGATGCGAATCTGCTTGCGAAGCTCCTCACGATCCAAACTGCCATCGGCCCGGGTGGCGATGTTGGAAATGCCGCGGCGATAGATTGTCACCACGTCGGGCAAGAGCGGCGGAACATCCGCGCCGCGGTGGAAATGGGTCACCCCGCTGTACAGACCGCAGGCCGTGTCGGGCGTGAATCCCATGCTCTCGCAAACGTCGGGATCGGGCTGATCCTCGACATGCAAGGGGACTTCCTCAATCAAGCGATGCACCAACGGGGGCAGGGTGGCCAACACCCGCTCGACCTCGTTGTCAAACAGTTCGCGGAAACGCCGGTTCACGATGGGGTGAGTTCCTACGGTGACCTGAAAACGTTCGGGAACACTATTTGTGGCACTGGTGGCTTGTCCACCAGTGTTTGATAACGCCTGCTATGATTTCACGACTGCCCGCGAAGCTCGTCGAATAGGGGCAAGATGTGCGGCACGGTTCGACTGATCCACACACTGGTGGACAAGCCCAATAGCGTCCGGGAAATTGGGCGATATGGGCAAGCGCGCTAGCGGCGAGGCGCGCCGGGGCGGGCGGCGCAGTCCGATCGCGGCAAACGCGGCTTGGTCAGATATATCGGAACCGGGGGCGCTTGGGGGCGGTCGG
>JBJHDE010000006.1:0-24575 GCA_050486385.1 Planctomycetales bacterium
TACGACGCGGATATGGTCCTGAGCCGGTTGACATGGGGCTCAAACGCCCGGCCCCTGGACGGGCGTCTCGATCAGGTGGCGATCTACGATGCGCCGCTCACGGCCGCCCAGATCCAGGCCCACTACGCCGCGGCCACGGCCACGACCAACGTGATGCTCAACCACAGCGGCAACAACTTCAATACGGTGGGCGTGGCCAACGGCGGCGACGTGTGGTTCACCAGCAGCACCGGCATGACGCTGGGCACCTCCAGCATCGAGGGCACGCTGACCCTGGAGTCCAACCAGGCCATCGACCAAAGCGGGGCCCTCAGCGGGTCGGGCGGACTGACCAAGCGGGGCACCAACACCCTGACGCTTGACCAAGACAACAGCTACCAGGGCGATACCGTTCTGCAAGAGGGCTACATCCGCGTGGCCCACGACAACGGGCTGGGGGCCGCCGGCACGACCTGGAACACAACCGACACGGCCATCATTCTGGAAGACGGCGTCACCGTCACCGGCGAGACCCTGCAAGCCCAAGGCTCCGGTGGCACCCCCGTCCAGTTCCGCGGCGCGCTTTTCGCCGACACCGGGGCCACGGCCGAGTGGGCGGGCGACATCTTCATCAACGATGACAACACTCGCATCGGCACCCGGGCCAATGCCACCTTGATCGTCAGTGGCAATATCCACAACGGTACGCATAACTTTGTGGGCATCAGCGCCGACCAGAACACCGGCACCGTGGTGCTCAGCGGCACCAACAACACCTACACCGGTGTGACCCGCATCGTCCGCGGCACCTTGCAACTGGGGGGCGACAATGTGCTGCCCACCGGCACCGTGCTGCGGATCAACCATTTCAATATCAACGAGACCTCGACGTTCGACCTCAACGGCTTCAACCAGACCCTCGCCGGCCTGGATCGGACCGGCACCAGCGGCTCGGCGATCGTCAACAACACCGGCAACGCCGAGTCGACACTGACGTTGGCCGGCACCCAGCAGTGGACCTACAACGGGGTGATCACCGACGCCAGCCAGGCCCTGCATCTGGTGGTAGCCGGAGTGACCCAGGAATTGACCGGCACCCTGACTTACACCGGCACGACCACCGTCGAGACCCACGAGTTCCTGCACGATGACTTTGAAGCTTACGACTTGGGTGTCGTGCAGACCGGCGTGACCGGTGGCGTGTGGAACGGGTCGGGCACCGGTTTCGCCCGCATCGCCGAGGTCAGCGACAACCAGATCCTGGAGTTCGGCTGGAGCAACAATTTCCGCGGTGCCCACCGGGCCCTCGATGGCGGTATCCCCGCCAACGGTTCCGGTATTGTGTCCATGCGGATTCAGAACACCTCCGCGAATACGGCCTACTACGGTGTGACCAACGTGGGCAACCCGCCCACCTCCACCAACATGACCTTCGAGGTCGCCCAGAGCCAATATCGGGCGATGGTGGCCCTGGTGGACGGCGGTGGGGGAACGCTCAACCTGCAGGCCCTGGACGGCACCAACATGGTGACCCTGGCGACGGGGCTGAGCGTCGGTCAGTGGTACGACATCGACTTGGTGATCGACAACGCCAACAATCGCTACGATGTGTATGTCGATGGCCAGAGGGTCAACACGACGCCACTCGACTTCCGGCAGTCGGTGTCCGGCGGTCTCAACCGCTTCTATGTCACTGGGGCAGGCGCGGAGTTTGTCGGACGGGTGGATGACATCCGCGTGGCCCAGGGCGGCAGCCTTTTGGTCAACACCACGCACACCGGCGGTGGCGACTACTATGTCGAATTGGGTGGCACGCTGGGCGGCAACGGCACGCTGGACCTGGCCAGCGGCAGCGGGCTGGTGGTCGATGGCACGCTCAACCCTGGCGATCCGGCCACCAACAATGGCGTTGGCACGCTGGACCTGGTGGGCGATGCGACCATCAACGGCACCCTGGTCATCGATGTCAACGGCAGCGAGGTCGATGGCCTGACCGTCACCGGGACCGTCACGATTGGTGCCGATGCCGAGCTGTTCTTCAACGTGATCAGCGATCCCACCGAGTCGCTGATCACGCTCATCGACAACCTGGGCAACGACCCCGTGGTCGGCCAGTTCTTGGGGCTCGACGATGGCGACGAGGTCAGCGTCGGCGACCGGACCTACCGCATTTTCTACAACGGCGGCGACGGCAACGACGTGGTGCTGGTCGACGTGACGCCCCCGTCGGTGGTCTACGTGTATGCCGACTGGGCCCAGCCGGGCGGGCCGAGCCTGGGCGAGGTCGTCGACGGCGACCTGGAAGCCCCGGGCGTGCAGGAGGCCATCTTCGGGGTCTCGGCCTTCAGCACCATCAATGCGGCCATCGCGGCGCTCGACCCCGATCAGCCGGGCACGATCATTATTAACGCCGGCCTGTACAACGAGACGGTCGTGCTGCCCGATACGCAGTCGATCGACGTGCTGTTCGTTTTTGGCGACAGCTTGATCGACGCGCTGACGGCTGCGGCCAATCACACCCTGGCCTTGGGCGGCTTCGATACTGATCACACCACCCCGGTCACCCTGACGCTGGGGAGCGGCAGCATCGCCGGCAGCATCTCGGGCACGGGCGGCATCACCCTGACCGGTGGCGAGTTGACCCTGGCCGGGGCCAACAGCTACGAGGGCGAAACCCTCGTCGCCGCGGGACGGCTGATCGTGGCCCATGACCAGGCCCTCGGGGCCACCACCGGTGGCACGACCGTGGCCAACGGGGCCACATTGCGGCTGGCCGACGGCGTGACCGTCACCGGCGAACACCTGACCATCAACGGCACCGGCGGCGGCGTGGATGCGGGCGATAACCGGGGCGCCGTGCAGGCGGCCGCCGGGGCCACGGCCGAATGGGCCGGCGACATCCTGCTGGGTTCGCAGGACGCGTGGGTAGGCGCCCTCGATGGCGGGACGCTCATCGTCAGCGGCACCATCGACGATGGCCCCAACACCTTCCATCTGGTGATCAGCGCCTACAGCGAGACCGGCACCGTGGTCCTCAGTGGGACCAACACCTACGGCGGCAATACCGATATCGGCGGCGGCAACCTGGTGCTGGGCAGCTCGACCGCACTGCCGACCGGCACCCTGGTCCAGCTCAACCGGTTCAACCTCAACGAGACCTCGCGGCTGGACCTCAACGGCTTCGATGCCACCATCCGAGGCCTGACCCGCGGCGGAGCCAATGGGCAGTCGATCGTGACCAACCTGGGCAGCTCGGAAGCCACGCTGACGCTCAACGACTCGGACGATCACTCCTACTTCGGCATCATCACCAACGGCGCGAATGCCCTGAACCTGGTCAAGAGCGGCGAGGGTGCCCAGACGCTGGGCGGCGCCAACAGCTACGACGGCACCACCACCATCAACGCCAACGCCAGCCTGATCATTGCCCACGACACGGCCCTGGGCACCAGCGTCGGCGAGGTGTTCGTCATGAACAACGGCCGGCTGGAACTCCGCGACAGCATCACCGTCACCGATCAAACGATCACCATCATCGGCAATGGTGGCGACTTCCTGAGCGCGATGCGGAGCATCGATGGAACCAATGTCTGGGATGGCACGGTGATTCTGGGGGCCAACAACGCCCGGATTGGCGCCAGCAATGGCAGCTCGCTGGAGATTGCCGGCAACATCATCGACAACGGCACCAACCGCTCCCTGCAGATCCGCACCGACGGCAACACCAATAGCCACGTGATCCTCAGCGGCAGCGGCAACACCTACGGCGGCAACACCGATGTGGTCGTGGGCCGCATGATCTTGGGTGGCGACAACGTGCTGCCCACCAGCAGCGTCTTGCGGATTGGCAACGATTCGAATACCAGCTTCGCGACGGTGGACCTCAACGGCTTTGAGCTGACCGTGGCCGGCCTGGTGGACCTCGGCACCACGATGGCGCAGACCGTTACCAACACCGGCCCCAACGACGGCGTGCTGACGATTGCCAGCGCCGGGGACTTCACCTACGGCGGATTGCTGACCGACGGCGGCGACGGGCAACTGTCGCTGGTCAAGCAGGGCAGTGGCGTGCAGACGCTGGCCAATGTGGCCCACGGCTACCGCGGCAGCACCCGGATCGAAGGCGGCACGCTGGCCCTGACCGGTAACGCCGCGATCGACACCACCAGCCGCATTGCCGTGTCGGGCGGGGCCCTGTTCGACGTCTCGGGCCGCAGCGGTGGCAGCTACGCCTACGCCGGACCAATCAGCGGAACCGGCACCGTGGTCGGCGGCTTCGCGCTGCTGACCGATGGCTCGCTGTCGCCCGGCGAAGACGACGGGGCCGAGACCGGCACGCTCAACTTCCAGGGCGAATTGGCTTTCGACTCGGGTTCCACTTTCTTCGTGCAGCTCGATGGCATCAGCGACAACGACCAGGCCAACGTCAGCGGGGGCGTGAACCTCAACGCCGATGGCGGCTCGGGGGCGGTGCTCGACGTTGCGTTGAACTTCATCCCGGGCGTGGGCCAGGTGTTTGTGATTGTCACCAACACCAGCGGCGCCCCGGTCACCAGCACCTTCGCGGGTCTGGCCGAAGGCGACCTGTTCACCGTCGACGGGATCACCTTTGCCATCACCTACCTGTACGATGCGGCCACCCAGAGCTTTGGCACGGGCAACGACGTCGCGCTGGTCGTGCCGTCGACGCAGATTGTCGAGGGCACCGACGGCGACGACATCATTCACATTTACAACTCGGCCGATGGCAGCGAGGTGCTGGTCTCGATTGGTGGATCGATTGTGTTCCAGTTGGCCGCCGCTGGCCTGAACACCCTGATCGTGGATGCCAAGGACGGCGACGATGTGATCTTTATCGAGAACCCGACCGGCCCCAGCGATGACGATGGCCGCAGCGAGTTTGTCATGCCCGATGGCGGCCTCGAAATCCGCGGCGGCGGGGGCACGAATTCGCTCTCGATCAGCGACCATGTGCGGCTGGGCGGCGGGTCCCTGTTCGGCGGCTTCACCGTCGAGAACGTGCAATCCATCGAACTGGCTGAGGCCGACAACGGGCTGGAGATCGAGAGCCACAGCCTGAGCTTCGATGGGGCGGTGACCTTGCAAACCGATGTGTCGGTCACCACCGTGTCGGCCGAGTTCCTGAACACCATCGACCGCGATGCGAGCGAGCCCGGCCGCCTGACGATCACCAGCGACACGCTCGTGCTGGCCGGCGATGTCGGCGGGTTGGTGCCGCTGGACGGCTTGTCCCTGCACCTGGCCGAGAGCTTCGTGCTGGGTGTCGACGTCACGGCCACCGGCCGGATCGAAGTCGAAGTCGAGGGCGAACTGGAGATCGCCACCGGCCGGTTGCTGCGAAGCCTGGCCGACGAGATTGCCCTGGAGGCCAGCGAAGCCTTCGTGCTGCACGGGGCGGTCCGAGCCGCCAACGACGTGTGGATTGGCGTGGCCCTGGGGGCCGGCCCCGGCCCAGGCGGCCTGGTGCAGATTGAAGGCGCCGCCGAGAGCGACACCGCCGCGGTGCGGATTCACACCGGTCAGGGCGACGACACGATCCGCTACATCGACCAGGTCACCGGCTCGGTCGAGTTGATCATCGATTCGCTCGGCGGTGACAACCTGGTCCACCTGGCAGGCACGCCGGCCAGCGGAACGGCCAGCATCACCCTGGGCGACGGCGACGACACAATCGTGCTGGGCAGCGATGGCGATTCCATGGACTCGCTGCACCTGGCCGTCAGCATCGATGCCGGTGCCGGCGAGAACCTGCTGGAACTCCGCGATCACGGTCAGTCCGACGCCCGGCACTACGTGGTCGATGGCTCGCAGTTCACGCGGGACGGGGCCTTGAGCGTGGCGTTCGAGAACGTCGGCACGATTCAACTCAGCGGTGGCGGCGGCAACGACCAGTTGGACGGTCTGGCCCTGGCGGCCGACGTGCGCTGGGAGTACGCCACCGGCGGCGGCGACAACTCCGTCCACCTGGGCGCTCCCGGCAACGCGGTGTTCACCGGACAGGGTCAGTTGAGCGGGCTGCTGGGCGAGTTTGTCCTCACCGGCGGCAGCGGCAACAACACCCTCAACCTGGACGACACCGCCGCGTCGAGTGCGACCCAAGGCAGCTTGAGCCACGACCAGCTCAGCGGCTTCGGAACCGGCGGCGTCAGCTACACGGGCTTCAGCAGCTTGAACCTGCACCTGGGCAGCGGCGACGACGAACTGACCCTGCTGAGCACGGCCAACGGCACGTCGACGCTGATCAACACCGGTCTGGGCGACGATACCGTGGCCCTGGGCATCGACGACATGAGCCACCGCATCCAGGCCAGCATCACTTCGCCTGGCGGCAGCAACACCCTGAGCTTTGCCAACAGCATGGCCACGGTCATGGACCTCGACGCCACCTCGGCCCAGGTCGTCAACGCCCGGGGCGATGAACTCACGATGCTCACGCCGTTTGCCAACGCGATTGGCAGCCCCGAGGCCGACCTGTTCTACATCAGTCCTTGGATGGACATGCCGCGGAATGTCGACGGCGGACCGCCGCACCCGGTGGGCCAACCCGACCTGGACGGCAATTTCCCCTCGGGCGACCGGCTGGTCATCGACTCGCTGGGCAACAGCTACGCCTTGAGCCGCTTCCTGGGCGATGGCGTATTCACGGCCGATCTGCCCGGTGGAGCCGGCACGTTTGCCCCGTTGTCATTCCAGAGCATCGAGATCCTGGAGGTTGCCAACCAGGTGGATCTTCGCGGTCTGCCGTTCGACACCCAACCGGACATCGGGGCGTTCCAGGCCCTGGGCTTTGGCGTGCCGGTGCCGAGCGAGTTTGTCGGCGACGGCCTGCTGGACACCGCCGGCCGAGCCCCTTCGACCGACGATCCGCTGGCCCGCAGTGGCACCTCGAGCGGGGCCTCGGGCGAAGAGGCCGTCGTTGTGGTGCTGTACCGCATCACGCCCGAGGGCTTTGCCGTTCCGCTGGCCAGTGCCGGTGGCGACACCCTGGACGAAGCCATTGGCCAGCTTGAAGGCGTGACCTTGCCGCCGGGCGAGTACCGTCTGCAAGTGACCGTCGAGGGCGAGGAAGTTGCCGTCAGCCTGCCCGAGCCAGCCGGCGACGATGGCGAATGGACCACCGAGCAGGTGCAAGAAGTGCTCGAGAGCTTGCAGCAAGAACTCTCGGAGTTGGGCGTCGAGATGTTCGAAACCAACGGCGACGACGACCTTGGCCCCATGCCACTGGAGCCCGGCGCCACGGCTGCCGCCGCCGCCCTGTTGGCCGCCGCCGCGGTCCGCCGACTCGAACGTCGTCAGCGGGACGAAGCCAACTGGTCGGATCGTCTCGACCAGTTGTTCGCCTCGATGAACTGACGCCTGCCAACGTCTGGCCGTTGCCTGCAAAGGTTTACGAACAAGCCAAGAGGCACCGGGAGGCTCAGCACGGGGAACAGGTTGAACCGCCAAGACGCCGCCAAGAGCGCGAAGACGTCGTGTCCCACCTTCGCGTTCTTCGCGGTTCGTTCTCCTGATTCCGGCAGTCGATGCCGAAATGGATCGCGTGACTCAGGGTGGTTTGTTTAGCGCGATTGGACAACTGGGTCCAACTGTCTGATGTCCGCACTGTTCGAAGACTTGCGCAGGGAGCAGTAGCAGCGGCGGTCCCGCGGGCGTCGGCTATGGGCTCGATTCCCACCGAGGCGAACCCCGCCGCTCGGGCAAGGCTCTTGACCGTGGGAAGGACCAGCCGCCAGCGATGCCGTGTCGTCTGGGGAAGCAGTATCGTCTTGGGGGGTATGCCGATCAGTAATCGGTCCGAGACAGGCCGGCGATGGTGCCCAGAAACAGGCCGATGATGCAGCCAATGGCCACAATGATGAACTCGCCGGGGATGAGTTTCGTCAGCGGGATGCCGACGAAGGTGCTGAACTGCATGTCGAAGAACTGGATCATCCCGACGACGTTGAGCCAATTGTAAAGCCAAAAGACGTAGCCCAGGATGCCGCCGAAAATCAGGCCAGCGATGCTACTGGTCTTGTCGTTCATAATGGCGAAGCCTGCAATTGCCGAGGGTCCGGGCCACCGTGGTTGTCTGAAGAGACTGGTCCTGGGGCCCGCCAAGGGACGGATGG
The DNA here is from genome assembly GCA_050486385.1 of Planctomycetales bacterium. Taxonomy (GTDB): domain Bacteria; phylum Planctomycetota; class Planctomycetia; order Pirellulales; family Pb10988; genus JBJHDE01. The sequence goes on from JBJHDE010000006.1 coordinate 8,112, forward strand.
GAGGAATCGAGCGTTGGCCAAGCCGCCGGCCTTCCGCGACCGACCCTCGACGTTATCCTGCAGAGAAGACCGACGCCGAACCGCCCCAAAATTGAATCGAATAATCCGAGCCGCGGGCTGCCTACCGCGGTTCTTGAATCATCAACCCGATGGCCCGGGAAATCAAGCCTATTCACCGCCTGCCATGACCTCACCGAGTGTGTATGAGTACGACGTCCTGGTCATTGGGGCGGGCCATGCCGGATGCGAGGCCGCCGCGGCCTCCGCCCGGTTGGGGGCACGCACCGCCCTGCTGAGCTTGAGCTGCGACACCGTCGGAGCCATGAGCTGCAATCCGGCCATCGGAGGGGTCGCCAAGGGGCAGATTGTTCGCGAGATCGACGCCCTGGGCGGACTCATGGGGCGGGCGATCGACCAGACCGGCATCCAGTTCCGCTTGCTGAATCGCCGCAAGGGTCCGGCGATGCACAGTCCCCGGGCCCAGGCCGACAAGAAGGCCTACCAGAACCACATCAAGGCCCTGATCGAAGGCATCGAGGGACTCGACCTGCGGCAAGAGACCGTCGAGGGCCTGCTGGCCGAGCCAACCGGCTGGGACGAACCCGGCCAACCAGCCTGGACAATTCGTGGCGTGCGGGTGCGGGGACCCGCCGAGTATCGCGCTCGGTGCGTGGTGCTGACGACTGGCACCTTTCTGCAGGCCCTGATGCACACCGGCGAGAGCAAAACCGCCGGCGGGCGGGCCGGCGAAGGCACCACCGGCGGGCTCAGCCAGAGCCTCCGCGAGTTGGGCTTTCAGCTCGAGCGCTTCAAGACCGGCACACCCCCGCGGCTCAATGGACGCACCATCGACTACACACGGCTCGAGGCCCAGCCGGGCGACGACATTCCCCAGCCGTTCAGCTTTCTGACGCCGGAGATCACCCAGCCGCAGATTCCCTGCTGGATCACCTACACCAACGCCGCGGCGCACGAGTTGATTCGCGCGAACCTGAGCCGCGCGCCGATGTATTCGGGTCAGATCAACACCACCGGACCCCGCTACTGCCCGTCCATCGAAGACAAGGTGGTGCGCTTCGCCGACAAGGATCGGCACCAGGTGTTTCTTGAGCCCGAAGGCCGCGAGACCCACGAAGTCTACGTCAACGGCATCTCCACCAGCCTGCCCCGCGACGTGCAGGACCGTCTGTTGCCGTTGGTGCCGGGGCTGGAACGGGCCCAGATTATGCGCTACGGCTACGCGGTCGAGTACGACTACTCGCCGCCCGAGCAGTTGCAGCCAAGTCTGGAGACCAAGCGGGTTGGCGGCCTGTTTTTGGCCGGGCAACTCAACGGGACCACCGGCTACGAGGAAGCCGCCGCCCAGGGTCTGGTGGCGGGGATCAATGCCGCGCGACGGCTCCGCGACCAGGAGCCCTTCGTCATGGATCGCAGCCAAGGCTACATCGGCGTGCTGATCGACGACCTGGTGACCTGCGGCGTCGACGAGCCCTACCGGATGTTTACCAGTCGGGCCGAGTACCGCTTGCTGCTGCGGCAGGATAACGCCGATCGCCGGCTCACCCCGCTGGGGCGCGAGCTGGGCCTGGTCGACGACCACCGCTGGCGGGTGTTCTCGGCCAAGGCCGAGGCCATCGCTCGCTGGAGCGATTTCGTCGCCACCCGCCGTCACGAAGGCACGGTGCTGGCCAAATGGCTGGCCCGGCCCGAGACCGAGTGGTCGCACCTGGTGGCGTGGTATCCGGAACTGGCCGAAGTGCCCGGCGAGGTGGCCGACCAGGTGGCCTACGACGCCCAGTACGCCGGCTACATCGCACGACAGCAGGTCGAGGTCGAGCGGCAACAGCGATTGGCCGAGAAGCGGATCCCCGAATCGTTTGACTATCAGCGGATTAAGCAACTCCGCAAAGAGGCCCGCGAGAAGCTCTCACGCGTTCGCCCCACAAGCCTGGCTCAGGCGGCCCGGATCAGCGGCATCACCCCGGCCGACCTGGCGCTGGTCACGGCCTATCTGCATCGCCCGGCGTCGGCTTGACCGAGACCGGCGGGCTTTTCAGACCCGCGGTGTTGACGGCCACAATCTCGTAGTCGGAGCCGTCCGGCTCGGCGTCAAGAAACTCCAGGGCCGGATGCTTGGGCTGCGGCGTGTCGTGATACGACAGGCCCTGAAACGGTTTGTGTGGGGCAAGTCCCTCGGGATGCTGGGCCAGGGGCTCGCCGCCCCGCAAAATGAGAAAGCCCGCCAGGCCGCTTTCCAGGTCGGCGGTGGCCCGCCACGCCAGCCGCACCGAGCCATCGTCCCGCCGCTCGGCCACGGCGTCGAACACCGGCGGCGGCTCGCTGGTGTCTTCCACAATCCCACTGGCCGTGTACTGCTCCCAGGCCTTGGCGACTCGGGCGTTGGGCAGCCAGACCGAGCGTTTCAGGTCGCCGTCAAACTCCGCGGCTGGCACCGCCCGCTCGCCACGGAAGGCCGCCAGCCAGGCCTCGGCCTGGTCGACTTTGCGGAGCTTCGCATGGGGGGCCTCGGCCGGGGGCAACCGCATCGCCAGGCAGGCATCGAAAAACGGAATGGCCAGGTACCGCGAGGTCCCGCAGTCGTGGCCCGAGTTGGGCCCCGGGGCAAAGCCAATCGGTGCCCCGCGGCCGCGATAGTCCTCAAACATGGCCACCGAGGCATTCCACAGCCCGCCGAATCGCGGGTCGCCTTCTTCCTTGGCGCCGGGATTGCTCATCATGGGAATGCCGAACATCGCCTCGGGCAGCTCGGGCTCGGGGATCTCGCCCTTGTTCCACACGCCGTAAGCCGTGCCCGATCGGAACCAGATGGCCACAATGCGCTCGGGGTACATGGTCTGCATCAGGCTCGACCAGAACGCCCCGCCCGAATGCCCCCACAGGCACCAAGGCACGTCGCGGATCTCGGGCCGCTGGGTCTTCTCGGCCAGGTCGTCCAGGGCTTGCAAAAAGCGGTCGGCCGAGCCGTTGCGCGGATCGCACCACAGCCGGCAATTCGAGCCCTCGGGCTGTTCGATGCTGGGGCCCAGCAGGGCACAGTCCCACTTGGCGGCCAGGGCCTGCCAGTGCAAATCGGCGGCGGCGGTCCGACCGCCTTCGCCGGCCCCTCGCCCGCAACCGTGCTGATGGACGATGATCCCGCGAATCCGCCTTGCGCCGTCGGGCACCCACAGGCGATAGGTCACGGCGAAGGACAGCTCGCCTTCTTCGGTTCCCGGGGGATAGGCAACCTCGTGGATTTGGCCTTGGGCCGCCAAGGGCCCCTGGCCCAGGCCCAGCACCACGCCCGCCAACAGGGCCCACCCCATCCTTCGCCATGCCGTGTGCATGCTACATTCCCTAACGGTTGCGATTGCGTCCCCAGACCCCAGCGGCCGCCCCGCCGCGGATTGGGCCGCGGCGGCCAGTCCGTAACATACGCACTGGCCGCGCCGACCCCAAGTCGGGGCGGGTCGAGAAACCGGACCGAAGGCCGACTAGCTCTCGGGCGAGGGCTCCAGGGTCGATGAGCCTTCGGGCCGCTCGGGGTCAAAGCCCTCGGCAAAGGCATCGCGGAGCAAACGCAGACCGCCCCGCGTGAGTCGCAAGGCCCGATCGCCCTCGACATGCACGAGCCGCGCACAATCCGCCTCGGCGGGCGGGACGCCGGGTTCCAGGTCGAACAGCAGCGTCCAGGGGCCGTGTTCGCTATCAAAGCGGAGGGCCCATTGGGCGGCCGGGGGGCAAGTGGGGTCGAGCGGCTCGGTCCAGCGGAAGGTGTGATCGTAGACCAACGTCCGCCGCGCAAACGTCAGGGTGGTGCCCACGCCACGGACAATCGGCTTGCGCTCGACGATCCGCCAACGCCGATCGCCCCAAGTCACGGTATCGGCGTCGTCGTCGGAATCCTCGGCTGGTTCCAGCCGCCAGGCCTCGGCGGCCTCGGCGGTTCGCAGCACCTGGGCACCCGTCGTCCCCCAGTAGGCCCGCGCCTGGGCCGTCTGGCTGGACTGCCAAAGGTAGGTCCCCACCGCGGCGGCCAGTCCGCACAGCAGCAGGAACAGCACACTGAGTTTTCCGCTCACTCCCCGCGTCACGCCGTCGGGGCTGTCTGTCATCATGGATCGCACCGCACCGGTCGGGGCCGAATTCCGCTAGTCGATTGTAGGCGCTCCGCCCGCCGTCAGCGACGCCACCCGGGTTGTCGCATCGGCGGCCCGGGTGGCCGGCCAGGGGGTGCTTCCTTCCTGACCGTCGGGCGTTAGGCTGGGGCGATTGATTTGCCCCGCGGAATCCGACGAGCATGCCCGACCGATTCGATCCCTATCGCGAAGCCTTGGTCCTGGAAGAGGACACCCGCTGGCCCGAGGATCTGCCCCCCTTAACGCAGGATGAGCGGGTCGCCTTGGCCCGGCATCTGCACGGCCACGCCGACCAGGCCGAGCACCTGGACTACATCCGCCTGCACACCGGCTTCTGCCGCCGGATCACGGTCACGGCCGAGGACTTCGCACGATGGCGGGAGGGGACGCCCGGCGGTGAGTGAATGACGGTCGCGACTGGGGCGGCGACTGGGGCGGCGATTGAGGTCGCCCAATCCCTGCGCCCCACTGGCTTCGAATGAATCTTTCGCACGCCTTCGAACCGTGCGGAAATCAGACGGCTTAACCTGTCTTGTCAAGCCTGCCGAACAAAGCATCTCGTGTCACGCGGCCCATTCGGCATTGACTCCCCGAATCAGAAGGAACTCACCACGAAGACGCGCAGAGCGCGAAGGTGGGGCACGACATCTTCGCGCTCTTTGCGTCTTCGTGGTTCAACAGGTTTTGCCGCGGCGAGTCTTCCGGTGCCGTTTGGCAAGTTCGTAAACTCTTGCAGGCAACGGTAAGGCCCGGTCACGGCCGCCGACCTCATGCCGAGGCGCGACGTGAAGCCGGCCGGTGATTCACCCGCCGGGGTCCTCAGTCGAGCAATGTGTCGATTGCTCGTCGGAGCATCTTGACAAAGAGGCGACCGGCTGGAGCAAACAACAACCGGGTCGGGGTGAAGGGGCAATCCAGCGGCGAATGAAGCAGGCCCGTGTGGTCCTCCCACGGATACTCGCAGTTGTCGGGACGCTGACCATTTCGCTTCATGGCCGGGTTCAGAATCTCGATTTCCTGGGCCAGGTGTCGGATGTACCGCATCTGGCTTTCCAGATTGACCTGCGGTCTTGAGCGAACAATCAATTCGCGAATCGCGACCGGCAGCGGCTTGGCAATATAGCCATGGCTGGTTTGCAGGGAGGACACCGCGGTTCCGGCACTGATCAGATAGGCTTTGCAGAGTTTCTCGCAGCACATCTGGAGCAACATCAGTCGATGGCACTCCTCGAAGGGCTCTTCATCCATCGCCTGCCACGCCTTGTAGTCCGCATCCGCTTGACGCGCGTAGGCGTAGGCCCATTCAGCGACGGTGCTCACACCTCACCCAGGGGATCAGGGCGAGGGATCTCTGGCCCGATACTCCACCCGTGCGGAAGCTGAAGGCGGTCGTCGCGGAGGTGATCGAACTCGACGGGGGTGATCTCCACGATCACACACCGGTAGGGGATTCCCGAGTCCGGTGCTGGGGCGAAACCAATCGGCATCACTCCCGATGGGGCTGTGTACTGGTTGATTTCGAGCAGCTTGATCGGCTCGCCAGGATCGCGTTCCTGCGAATCGTCGCCGACAATGCGATACACATGCGTCAGCCCTTGCTCCACTTCGTAGTGTTTGAACGCTAAGAAACGTGCGATTTCGTCCTTGTCAGGCACGGGCTCACCTCTAGCTGGGCTCAATGTGCTCGGGTCACCATAATTTTAGCCCGCCAGCCTCGCCGAGCCAATTACGGAACCTGACCTCCCGCCCCGACTGGGGCGCATCGGCACCTGGACCGAACAAACCGCGCCGCCAGTTCGCGACGCCGTCCACGTTGAGTCCGGACACTTCCCCCAAGATCCCCACCCGCAACCCGATCACTCGGCGGTGGCGGACTGCTCGACCGGCAGGCTCAGGGCCTCGTCCAGGGGTGCCGGGCCGTCCAGCGGCCAACCCAAATCGCGGAGCACCCGCGCTAAGTGGGCCTGGGCCGCGGCGGGCGTGCCGTAGCTGGAGAACTCCTTGAGCACGCGGCTTCGCGCCGGTCGCCCGTCGGAAGACTCCTGCTGCATCTGCCGCCACAGCTCCCAGCGGAAGATGGGCACATCGGCCGGGGCATCGATGCCGATGCGGACCTTGTCGCCGCGGATGTCGGTCACGGTGATCACGATGTTGTCGTCGATGACGATCCGCTCGTCGCGGGTTCGCGAGAGTACGAGCATGGGCACACGCCTCCAAACCGGTGCTGGGGAACGCTAGGCGAAGCCGCGACCCCCCGCCATGAGGACCCGCGGATGATCCGTCGTCAGGGCCGCCCCTCGGACACTGGGCGCGACAGCAAGTCCACGCACAGCTCGTTGAGGCTCACCCGCTTCTCGTTGGCCAACTCCTTCAAAAATCGGTGCAAGGCCGGATGCATCCGCACGGTGATCGTCCGCCGGTCGCCGCCGTCCTCCTCACCCACACTCTCCGTTTCACCCTCGCTGACCAATTCGGCAATAAAGCGAATCGGCCGGCGCAATTGCGAAGCGACAAACTCGGTGACCAGCGTGCGGTACAGCCACACCGCCCCCAGATACTCCACCGGGGGACGACGCCGCTGGCACATCCAGTCGACCAGTCGCTTCAACGAGGCCTCGTCCCAACCGCCACAGGTCAGCAACTGATCGGCCGTGAAAAACGCCCGATCGGGAACGCCGACCGTTTCGTCAAACGCCTGCGGAATGGTGGACACGAGGGCACCCAATTTGGTGAATCGACGGGCTGCGGCCTCCTTGCTATGACAGCAATGCTAGCTTCCGCCTGATTTTACCGATTGAAAATGCCCGAAACCGGCGGTTTTCCGGAGTTTCATTCAACTTTGTTCGCCTATTGACAGTACGAACCGAAGCTGTGGAAAACTCGATTTTCCGGGGCGATTCGCTAGCCCTGCCCTTTTCAGCAGTTAAGTCGAGCCGCCGCCCCAGCCCCTAGATGCTGGCATGCGATTTGCTATGGCCATGCGTTCGATGGGGAGGCACATCGTTTGCTTCCCAGCCCCCCTCGGCACCCCCGCCACGCGCCCGCACCAGCCCGCATCGGCATCGCTCGCTCCCGTCCACAATTCCCCCACTGGGTCGAAGACTCTTGCGCCGGGCTTGAGGAAACGCGAGGGCTATGCCTTGAGTCGCAGCCTCCCACCCGGGAGGATCGGACGAGGCGCGTTGCCAAACCGCTGCGATTGACGGATACGATGACTGGCCAGTCGCGGCACAAGCGCTTTGCGGCCATCGGACTGGCCACTCCCCGCGACGGCCAGCGACCGGTATGACCCGATCGCGCGGGCCGAATGCCATGTGTGGACCAACAAGGCCGCAGACGACTTCAAATGGATGATTGGAAGTCCAGCCCAGACTCTCAAGAATAGTGCCAGCGAATAGGGTGTCCTACTCAGGAGTTCCTCACCCACCACGTAAGCCTTCAAAGAGCCATAGTGGGCTTTGGCCGGATGTTCGACTTTCACTTGGCAATGGAAGGGAGGCTGTTTACTGCCCCCCTGCGCAAGTCTTGGAAAAGTGTGGAAATCAGACGATTGGACTCGTGTTGTCAAAGCCCACAACAATTCCACCAACCCTATCAACTCCATCAGCCCTCGGGCGTTAGCCCGGGGTTCTTCCCAAACATCCACCGCTTGGCAACTCGTCAGAAACCGGACGCTCACGCGTTTCGCGCTGATGATTCCTCGCCATCACAATTCCCCCAACCCCATCAACTCCATCAGCCCTTGGGCGTTAGCCCGGGGTTCTTCCCAAACATCCTTTGACAAGGGAAAACCCGCCCCGAGTTTACGCCCCGTCCCGGGCGGTGAACGGTTACGTTTTGGGAGGAACTCTCTGGTCAACAACCGAGACGCGGTCGGCCGCTCCCCATGGGATTTTACGAACAAGCCAGAAGCTACCCAGCGGCTTGGAGCGGCGGAAACCGCAAGGACGCGAGGACCGCAAAGACGCCCGAGAGCGGCGGGGAACCTCGTGAGCTGGCGGATTGCGATGGCTGGGGTGTCGGGCTATGGTGGTGCGGGTTGGGTGGAGTGACGCTTGCAAGAAGGGGAACACGATGCGCGGCTGGATGTTCGTAGCGCTAGTGCTGGTGCTGATGGGCCCGTTGCGGGCCGATGAGCGAAAGAATGTGATTGTGCTGTTCGTCGACGATTGGGGCTGGACCGATGCGGCCTGCCTGGGCAGCGACCTGTACGAAACGCCCCACATCGATGCCTTCGCCGCCTCGGCCGTGCGGTTCACCGACGGCTATTCCGCTTGCACCGTGTGCTCGCCCAGCCGGGCGGCCCTGCTGACCGGGCTGTATCCGGCGCGTACCCGCGTCACCGACTGGATTCCCGGCCACGACGCCAGCCGCAATCCCCGACAGCGGGCCCGCGTGCCCTTGCTGGTGCCCGACTGGACACAGAAGCTCGAACATCGACACACGACCCTGGCCGAGAGCCTCAAGGCGGCCGGCTACCATACGGCTCATATCGGCAAATGGCATCTCACGCCGCGTTCGGACGATCCCCAAGTGGTCAGCGAGTATTATCCCGAGCGGCACGGTTTTGATATCAACATCGCCGGCAATCAGTGGGGCGCGCCTGGCAGCTACTTTTGGCCTTACAAGGGCCGGGGTGAAGGGCTGCGGCAGCGGGTGGCCAACTTCCCCGAGGGCGGCCAAGAAGGCGACTATCTGGACGAGATGCTCACCGATCATGCCGAGAAGCTGATTGAACAATGGAAAGATGAGCCCTTCCTGATTTACATGCCCTATTACCTGGTTCATACGCCCATTCAGGGCAAGCCCGAGCTGGTGAAAAAGTACCAGCAAAAGATTGCCCAACACGAAGGACCCCTGCGGCACAAGAATCCCGGCTACGCCGCGATGGTGGAAACCCTGGACGGTTCAGTCGGCCGGATTCTGGCCAAGCTCGAAGCGCTCGGCCTGGACGAGAAAACCGTGGTCGTCCTGACCAGCGACAACGGCGGGCTCAGCGTGTTCAACGGCCCTACGCACAATCACCCGCTCCGCGCGGGCAAGGGCAGCGCGTATGAAGGCGGCACCCGGGTGCCGTTTATGATTCGAGCGCCCGGAGTGACTCAGCCGGGCGGGGTGTGTGCCGAGCCGGTGATCGGCGTCGATATTCTGCCCACGATTCTGAGCCTCACCGGCACCACCGAGCACGGTCCCCAGGTCGAGCTTGATGGCCTGGACCTGACCCCAGTCTTGCGGGACCCGATGGCCCAACTCGACCGCGAAACGCTGTTCTGGCACTATCCGCATTATCATCCGGGCGGGGCCGAGCCCTACAGTGCGATCCGCGCCCGCGATTGGCTGCTGGTGCAGTTTCATCATGACATGCGGGTCGAGTTGTACAATCTTCGCGATGATCTGGGGCAGACCCGCGACTTGAGCGAGACCGAGGCTTCGATCCGTGACCGGCTGGCGGCCCAGCTCAATACCTGGCGGAAAGACGTCGACGCCCAGATGCCCACCCCCAACCCCGATTATCAACCCGACGCGGCCACGAATTGACCTCGGGGTATTGGCGGGACGACTGAGCCCCGCGTGTGTGGCTTGACGGCGCGAGTGGCTTGACGGCACGGCGACGATGCCGAATCATAGGGGTCTGACCCGACCGCCGCCGATCGGCCCGCCTGGGCCTGCCCGGGGTGAACGGGTTTGTTGAGTGCCCCTGACTTGGAGGAATCCCCGTGGCGATTGTGACCGTACCGGACGAAGGGCGCAAGCTGGAGCAGACCGAGCAGATTGTGGACTTCTTGCGGCCGTTTGGCATCTGGTACGAACAATGGGACGTGGCCGCCCCGCGGGTCAGCCCCGAGGCGACCAACGAGGAGATTCTGGCCGCCTACGAGCCCGAGATCGCCCGGCTCAAGCAGCAAGGCGGCTACGTCACGGCCGACGTCATCAACGTCACGGCCGACACGCCCAACTTGCAGGCGATGCTCGACAAGTTCAACAAAGAGCACACCCATAGCGAAGACGAAGTGCGGTTCATCGTCAAAGGCCGCGGGGTGTTTCACATCCATCCCGAAGGCGGACCGGTGTTCGCCATCCAGATGGAGGGCGGCGACCTGATCAACGTGCCGGCCGGCACCCGACATTGGTTCGACCTGTGCGAGGATCGGCAGATCCGGGCGATTCGCCTGTTTCTGGATGCCAGCGGATGGACGCCGGAGTACGTGGACGATCCGGTCCACGAGCGGTTCCAGCCGTTGTGCTTTGGCCCCACCTACCTGGGGCCCGAGGTCGACACCGGCGGGCCAATCGTCAAACCGTGAGCCAGACGCATCCGGCCACTTGGGACGTAGAGCGGCTGCTGGCCGAGTGCCAGGAGCGGCGGTTGCGGCGTCAGGGGCCCGGTGGTCAACATCGCAACAAGGTCGAGACCGCCGTTCAGTTGACCCACGAGCCCACCGGCATTGTGGCCGAGGCCAACGAACGCCGCAGCCAACAGGAAAACCGGACCGAGGCCGTGTTCCGCTTGCGGGTCAAGCTGGCCCTGGAGGTGCGTTTGCCGCTTCCGCCCGCGGAAATGCCAGTGGAACCCAGTGAGCTGTGGACCGGCCGACGGCGACAAGGCCGGATTGAGTGCAACGCCCACCACGCCGACTTTCCCGCCTTGCTGGCCGAGGCCCTGGACACCCTGGCCCGCTACGCCTGGGAACCTGGCGATGCCGCCGAGGCCCTGGGCTGCACGAGTTCGCAACTCATCAAGTTTCTCAAGAAAGAGCCCAAGGCCCTGCTGCTGGTCAATCGGCACCGGCAGGAACTCGGCCGACGCCCCTACACCTGAGCCTTCCCGGGCGATGTCTGATCGGTCCTGGGCGATCCCTGGACAAATGTTTCACGTGAAACAATCGAGTGAGCTACTCGGCTTTAGTCCTTTTGGCAGAAATCCCGGGCCATTCGGTGTCGCCAAACAGTGGACAAATGTTTCACGTGAAACAATTTGGCCCACGGTCGCGGCCCCCGGCAAGGCTCAGCGGACGAGGCGGACCTTGTTGATGGCCGCTTCGAGCTTGGGCTTGAGCGTCTCGTAGCGGCGATCGAGCGAGCGGTTGAGCACGTTGCGGATCGTCCCGCGGAAGGCGTCGATGATGTCGTTGCTGAACTTCACGCCGTGCAGGCGGCCGTCGAGTTCGGTGATCTGGGCCTCCGACAGGCCGCGAAGGTCGTAGTGGCAGTGGCCTTCGATGACGAAGTGCCCGTGGGCCTCGCCCTTGATCTTGACCGGAGGCAGCCGCGAGACGTCGACCTCGGCGATGAACTTGGCTCGCCCGTAGGCCACGAGCAAAAAGTCCAGCCGGTTGCCTTGAATGTCCAGCCGGCGGAGATCGATGTTGAGGTTCTGATCGGGGTCGTCCAGATACACCGTGGACTTGGTGGTACGGGTCCAACGGGCCACCGCCAGGCCCACGCGGCGGCGGCGGGACTCGACCCGCTCGTTGGTCCAGGCGGTTTCGGGACTGTCGTGCAGGGCCAGTTCGCGGTGAATGGCCTCGCTGACCAGCGTCCGCAACCAGTCGGGCGCGGGGATCGGGGCGTCTTCGGCGTGGGCCGATGCGGCCCAACCGATCACCACGACGGCAAGTGCTGGGGCGATGGTCGCCAAGACTCTATTCACAAGCGCGGCCTCTCTCACGGGGCGGACCCCAGCACCTTGGCCGGTGGGGCGGCTCGCTGAGCGAAGCCTCCACCGCGGCGGTGCCAGAAATGCGGAACCACGGACTTGCCAGCCGTTCGCGGCGATCCCGAGGTGATCGCCGACGGTGCGGGCTACTCGACCAACCCCAGCCGTCGCAGCTTGGCCAGGCATTCGTCGCGCTCGCGGCAGCGGGTCAGGCCCTGCCAGGGCTCAGGCTGCACATCAAGCAAGTCCTGTTCCGAGAGTCGAGTTCCCGACCCCAATTCGGTGAGTTTTGCCGTAAGCCGTTGAATGACCGCTACATCCAGGCCGGTTAGATGCAATCCTTCCAGCCGGTAGTCGCGAAAGGCTTCCCAACACAAGGGCAACAGCGGTTGCACAATCTGCTCGCCCAGCGTGGTCGCATAGGCCCGGATCTCGGCCTGGGCGTGGCTGTCCATTCGCAAGGCCAGAAAATGGAACAGGTTATGCAGATCGATCTTCCAGTACGCCTCGGTGTACGTCGACAGCGGCAGGTCCTTGCGGGCTTGCTCGCGAGCCACGCCCGCGGCGATGCGGCGTTCGTACTCGGTGTGGGCGTGGCGGATCAAATCGGCCTCGCCCGCCGAGAGTTCGCGACCCAGCTCCTCGGGAAGCATGCCTTCGGAGCCTTGCCGGTTCGACGCCGATTGCGTCCGCCAAGCCTCGGCCGGCGTGTGCTGGGCGGTGTCGATGGCCAGCGAGTACCGCGTGCTGTACTCATTGACGTTGGCCGTGCGATGGCGAATCCACTGCCGCCAACAATCCATGGGCACCCGGACCAGAAACTTCAGCTCGACCATCTCGAACGGCGTCGAGTGCCGATGCCGCATGAGATAACGGATCAGCGTGCGATCGTCGCTGACCTTGCGGGTGCCGGCCCCGTAGCTCACCCGGGCGGCCTGGACCACGGCCGAGTCGTCGCCCATCACATCGACCAGGCAGACGAAACCATCGTCCAACACCGGAAATCGCTGCCAGCGGAGTTGTTCGAGCAGGTCCTGGTCGGCGGTCATCGGCTTGGGCTCCCAGCAGGCAGAATCCGAGCATCGTGTCGGCCCGAGCCCTCGCGGTCAACCGGCGGGAATCGCCGCAGGCCGCATCCCCAGGAATCCACGGACGGATGGGGCAGACCAGTCCTTCGGCGGGGTCCTGGATTGTGGCCGGCAGAGCGGAACATGCTCGACCCGCGCAACAAAGCAGCCCCGCCAATCCCGACGTCGGACCAGCAGGGCTGCTTGATTGTCGTTCGCGCGAACCCGTGTTTACACACGCCCACGCGATCTCACTTCAATACCGGTGCGATGAACCTCAGTCGAGGAACTCCGCCGGCGAACCGCCGCGCTCGGCCCGATCGAGATCGAAGCGATCGAGGTTCATCACCTTGGTCCAAGCGGACACAAAGTCGTTGATGAACCGCTTCTCGGCGTCATCGCTGGCGTAGACTTGCGCGATGGCACGAAGCTGCGAGTTCGAGCCAAACACCAGGTCCACCCGCGAAGCCGTCCATTTCACATCGTCGTTGCCACGGGCGCGGCCTTCAAAGTGGTGGTCGCACTGGGGCGACTTGGACCACTCGGTGCCCATATCCAGCAGATTGACGAAGAAGTCGTTCGTCAATGTGCCGGGACGTTCGGTGAGCACCCCAAGCTCGGCCAGCGGACCGCTCCCGGCGTTGGTGCCCAAGACCCGCATGCCGCCGATCAGGACGGTCATCTCCGGAGCGGTCAGGGTGAGCAATTGGGCCCGATCGACCAACAGTTCTTCGCCCGGTCGATCGATGTTGCGACCCGTGAAGTTACGGAAGCCATCGCTCTTGGGTTCCAGAACGTCAAACGATTCGGCGTCGGTCATTTCGTCGGTCGCGTCGGTGCGTCCCGGCGTGAACGGTACGCGAATGGCATGACCGGCCTTCTTGGCGGCTTCTTCAATGGCGGCGCAGCCACCCAGAACAATCAGGTCGGCCAGCGAGACCTTCGTCTCGCCATCGCGCGAGGTGTTGAAATCCTTTTGAATTTCTTCCAGCACCTGCAACACCTGGGCCAACTTCTCGGGCTGATTGACCTCCCAGTCCTTCTGCGGAGCCAGGCGAATCCGGGCGCCGTTGGCTCCACCGCGCTTGTCGCTGCCGCGGAACGTGGAGGCCGAGGCCCAGGCGGTGGTCACCAAATCCGAGATCGAAAGGTCCGACGCCAAGATCGTCTTCTTAAGCGCCTCGATCTCGTCGGCGTCAATCAACTTGTGATCGACGTCGGGCACCGGGTCCTGCCACAATTGCGGTTCGGCCACTTCGGGGCCCAGCAACCGCGCGACGGGGCCCATATCGCGATGGGTCAGCTTGTACCAAGCCTTGGCGAAGGCTTCTTCAAACTCCTTGGGATTCTCGTGGAACCGCTTGGAGATCTTGTTGTAAATCGGGTCCATCCGCAGGGCGAGGTCCGTCGTGAACATCATCGGAGCGTGCGACTTGTTCGGATCGTGAGCATCCGGCACGGTACCCTTCGCGGCCGGGTCGGTGGGAATCCACTGCCAAGCGCCTGCCGGGCTCTTGACCAGGTCCCAGTCGAATCCAAACAGATTGTCAAAGTAACTTGTCGACCACTGCGTGGGAGTCGCGGTCCAGGCCCCTTCCAGGCCACTGGTGATGGTGTCGACGCCCTTACCGCTGCCAAACTTGTTCTTCCAGCCCAATCCCAACTGCTCGATGCTGGCCGCTTCGGGTTCGGGGCCCACATTCTCGGCACTGGCGGCGCCATGCGCTTTGCCAAAGGTGTGACCGCCGGCAATCAGGGCGACGGTCTCCTCGTCGTTCATGGCCATCCGGCTGAAGGTTTCGCGAATATCGTGAGCCGCTTCCAAGGCGCTGGGCTTGCCGTTGGGGCCCTCGGGATTGACGTAAATCAGGCCCATCTGGACGGCGGCCAGGGGATCTTCAAGCTCGCGATCCCCGGTGTAACGCTTATCGCCCAACCATTCGCTCTCGGGACCCCAGTAGATATCTTCTTGGGGTTCCCACACGTCTTCACGACCGCCCGCAAAGCCGTAGGTCTCAAAACCCATCGACTCCAGGGCCACGTTGCCGGTCAAGACAATCAGGTCGGCCCACGACAACTTGTTACCGTACTTCTGTTTGATGGGCCACAGCAGTCGCACGGCCTTATCCAGGTTGGCGTTGTCGGGCCAACTGTTCAACGGAGCAAACCGCAGCGTGCCAAATCCAGCGCCACCACGGCCATCACTCACGCGGTAGGTGCCGGCACTGTGCCAGGCCATGCGAATGAACAGCGGACCGTAGTGCCCGTAGTCGGCGGGCCACCAATCCTGCGAATCGGTCATCAGTTCCTCGAGATCCGCCTTCACGGCCGCCAGGTCGAGTTTCTTAAACTCCTCGGCGTAGTTGAAGTCTTCACCCAGCGGATTGCTCTTGGCCGAGTTCTGATGCAGGATCTTCAAATTCAACTGATTCGGCCACCAGTCGCTGTTGGACATCGACCCGGCTGCGGTGTTCCGCGCCGCCGCGGGATTCATGTGGCCCATGACCGGACACTTGCTCAACGCCGCCGCTTCACCCCCTCCCTGAACGGGCTGTGCCGCCGGCTGACTTCCACCATCCGATGGCCCCCCGTCTTCGGCAAGTGTCGGACCATTTTGGGCAAAGTAGCCCGCCATGGTGATGAGGACGATCGCGGCAATGCCGCAACAGAGAGATCGCCATAACATGGTGTTTTTCCTTGTCTCGAGTCCTGATGCGGGGGTACGGAGCCCCGGCGTGGTCTGATCCACCTTGGATGGATCTTAACGCCCCAAGAGCTAGAATTCCAATGCATTCGAGGCCTTGCTTCGATGCATCCCGTGCATCGATCCCGGAGACCGTTCATGGAACTCGATCAACTCCGCTACTTCCTGCGGATCGCCGAGTGGCAGTCCTACACCCGGGCCGCCGAAGAGCTGGGCATCTCGCAGAGTTCGCTCAGCAGGTCCGTTCAAAAACTGGAAGAAGAACTCGGCCAACCCGTGTTCGAGCGCCGGACTCGTTCGGTCTCGCTGACTGATGCGGGCGCGCTGTTGCAGGCCCGGGCCCATCAGGTGCTGGCGATTGTCGAGGACACCAAGGCGGAGATGACCGACGATGGACAAAGCGGCCGCATCCGCGTGGGGGCCATTCCCACCATTGCCCCGTACTTCCTGCCGGGCGTGCTGCGGCGGTTCTCCAGGGCGTTTCCCAAGGCCACGCTCATTGTGCAGGAACACACCACCGACGCCCTGCTCCGCAGCTTGACCCAGGGCGAAATCGATCTGGCCGTCATTGCACTGCCGGTACCGGCGAAATACCTGGAAGTGGAAGAACTGTTTGACGAAGAACTGCTGCTGGTCCTGCCGCCAGACCATGCCCTGGTGAAAAAAGACAAGATTCGGCTCAGCGATGTCAAGCCGTATCCTTTTATCCTGCTGGATGAAGCCCACTGTCTGTCGGACAATATCGTTTCCTTCTGTCGACAGCGCTCGTTTCAACCGGTGGCCGTCGAGCGGACCAGCCAACTGGTCATGGTGCAGGAACTGGTTTCGCTGGCGCATGGAATCTCGATGATTCCGGCCATGGCGCGGAAGCTCGATCAGAGCGATCGCCGCGTGTAC